>JAQSXC010000292.1 GCA_029266335.1 Eubacterium sp.
GCTGACTTCGGACTGAGCAAGGTTTATGCTATAGGACTGCAGATAGTTACATATATAAATACAGACCGTGTCTGTTCAAAGGAAATGGCTCTGCTGCCGGGCCAGACCTGTCCTGAACACCGGCACCCTGATATTGACGGTACAAAAGGCAAGGAGGAAACCTTCCGCTGCCGCTACGGTGAAGTATATCTGTATGTACCGGGTGAACCTGCGTCACAGCCAAAGGCAAAGCTGCCCAAGGGAGATGAAAATTACTATACAGTCTGGCACGAAATTATTCTTCGACCGGGTGAGCAGTATACTATTTACCCCGACACCCTGCATTGGTTCCAGGCCGGAAAAGATGGCGCTGTAGTTTCTGAATTCAGTACCACCAGCCGTGATGAATTCGATATTTTTACCAATCCGAACATTATAAGAATACCAAGCATCGATTAGTTTATATAGCTGTTTATTCAACAGCTATTGTATGAGCTGCAGCAATTAAATCGATTCAATAAATCCAACACTGGAATTTATAGTATTGCGGTAATGGCTGGATACTTATTTACCGCATACAGAAATGGAGATTAATTATGTTAGTGACTTTAAAAGATGTTTTGAAGGATGCAAGAAAAAATAAATATGCAGTAGGCCTGTTTAACACCGTTAACCTTGAAATGGCACGTGGAGTGATTGCAGCTGCAGAAGAAACCAAGTCTCCAGTAATAATCGGCACTGCTGAAATTCTGCTGCCTTACGGGCCGTTGGAAGAATTGGCCTGGTTGCTGAAGCCCATGGCTCAAAAGGCAAAGGTCCCTGTTGTGCTTCACTTTGACCACGGACTTACCCATGAACTTGTCATAAAAGCCCTGAGACTGGGTTTTAGCTCTGTAATGTATGATTGCTCCACCTTAAGCTATGAGGAAAATATAAAGAACTGCCGTGATATGGCTTTAATAACTAAAAGTTTTGGTGCTTCACTTGAAGCAGAGCTGGGACACGTGGGAGCCAATGAAGGCGGTTCGGCCGAGGGTGACGAAGACAGTTCAATATACACTGAACCTCTGCAGGCCAGGGAATTCTTTGAAGCAACCAGTGTGGATGCTCTGGCTGTAGCTGTCGGAACCGCCCACGGTATTTACAGAAGCAAGCCCAAACTGGATATTCCTCGCTTGAAGGAAATATCCATGACGGCAGATGTTCCTCTTGTTCTTCATGGAGGCTCAGGCTTGTCGGACCATGACTTCAGAAGCTGTATTGAAAACGGTATCAGCAAGATAAACATATTTACAGATATAAATATGGCAGCAGCAGAGGCAGCAGGAAAAGCCTGCGTCAAGAATACGGGAATGACCGATCTCATTCCGGGTATTGTAGAAAATATAAAGCAGGCTACAATTGAAAAGATGAAGCTATTCGGATGTTTTAACAGGGGTTGATTGACAAATATCTGATTTCAATATACAATTATACTATTCATATATATATTATATGTTTTACGTCGACCAGACTTCTGGAGACGGAGTTTACTGAGCATTTGTTTTGCATCAGCTAACTCCGTCTTTTTATTTATTTAATATATAAATTTTGCGGCTTTGCTGCTTATAAGCTTACAAGGTGGTGTAATTATGGAAAGTGTGGTTTTAAAAGTTTATGGAATGACCTGTACCCTCTGCTCTATCGCTATTGAATCCAGTCTGAATTCAATAGATGGTATAAAAAATGCATCCGTGAGTTATGCATCGGAAAAAGCAATTCTTAATTATGATAAGGATAAGGTTAGTATTGATAATATTAAAAGTACTATCGAAAAGCTTGGTTTTTCTGTTTTTGAAAATAATTTGGATAGTTCCTGTGAAAAAAAAGGGTTTATTGAAAATGAAGATAAAAAAAGAAGGTTTTCTGAATTACAAAAACTTAAAAGGCTTGTTATCATCTCGTCAATTTTAACCTTCCCCATGCTACTTGCCATGATACTGGGAGGCATTGGTTTTTGCCATGACTACTTCTTTCCGGGCGCCCGGAGATCAACTGTCTCACTTGTTCTGGACTACCTGAGATTCAAGGCACGGCTGCTTCATGACTGGCGCCTGCAGCTGGTCTTGGCCACGCCGGTGCAGTTCATAATAGGATTCAAATTTTATAAGAGTGCCTTTTATGCTCTCCGCTGGAAAAAGGTAACCATGGACCTATTAGTTGTCCTGGGATCGTCAGCTGCTTATTTTTACAGCCTTTATACTTCAATCTATGATAACAATTTACTTCAGTCCGGAATGAAAAACATCTATTTTGAAGCCTCCGCAGTAATTATAACTTTTGTGCTGCTGGGAAAATACCTTGAGGCATTATCCAGAAAAAAAACTTCTTCAGCTATTGAAAGTCTTCTTTCCCTCAGACCAAAAACCGCAGCAGTAATCAGAAATATGCAGGAGCTGGAGCTTCCTATTGATCAGGTAATGGTGGATGATATCGTACTGGTTAAACCCGGTGAAAAAATTCCTGTGGACGGGGTAATAATTGAAGGCAGCTCGGCTGTTGATGAGTCCATGCTGACAGGCGAAAGTATACCTGTAGACAAAAACGTAAATGATTACGTTACAGGAGCCTCGCTGAATACATATGGCAGCTTCAGCTTCAGGGCAACAAAAGTCGGCAGCGATACTCTGCTTGCTCAGATCATTAAAATCACAGAAGAAGCTCAGGCCAGTAAGGCCCGGATTCAAAAAATTGCAGACAGGGTGAGTACTTTCTTCATTCCTGCAGTTATTACCATGGCAGTCCTGACTTTTCTGGTTTGGTTTTTTGTAATTTTTGATCACTCGTTTTTTTTAATTGACAAGCCTATAATTTATGCCGTCGCAGTAATTGTTGTCTCCTGTCCCTGTGCGCTGGGGCTTGCTACCCCCACAGCCATAATGGTTGGCATAGGCAAGGCTGTCAGGAACGGTATACTGATAAAAAAAGGAGAAGATCTTGAGAGCGCACATAAAATCAATACTGTAGTTTTTGACAAAACCGGCACCCTTACCACGGGTAAATTAAGTCTGACGGATTTCATTATTATAAATGAGGACAAACACAAACTGTCAAAACATTATCTGTTGAATCTGGCTGCAAATGTTCAAAAAAATTCCGAACACCCCATTGGCAAAGCTATTTATGATTCCGTTTCGGTTTCCCGGGACTTTACCAAAATGACTGTCTCCTCCTTTGAAGCTGTTCCCGGCAAAGGCATACAGGCAAACATTGACAGAAGGCAGGTTAAAATAGGCTCTGCAGTTTTTGTAAATGATAAGGGCTTAGATGAAATTCCTGACGACAGCCTGCTGCCACTTTATGCTCAGGGGAAAATAGTGGTCTTTATGATTGTAGACAATTTGCTTTGCGCTGTTCTGGCATTAACCGACGTAATAAAACCCAACTCCAGGCAGGTTGTATTGGAGTTGGAGAAATCCGGAATTGAAGTAGTGCTACTTACAGGTGACGGTGAGAAAACAGCAAATTCAGTTGCTGACAGCCTTGGGATAAAAAATGTTTATGCTGGTGTACTTCCCGAAAGCAAGTCCAGGATCATAGCTTCGCTTAAGAGTTCCGGCAAGGTTGTGGCAATGGTAGGTGACGGAATAAATGATGCCCCTGCACTGGCAACTGCAGATTTGGGTATTTCTATCCATTCAGGAACAGATGTTGCCATTGAGACAGCCGATATTGTTATCCTCAATGACAACCTTATGTCTATTCCCTTTACTATCAGACTCTCAAGACTTACAATGAAAAAAATCAAGCAGAATTTGTTCTGGGCATTAATATATAATACTATAGGCATACCTATAGCAGCTACAGGACATTTGAGCCCTGTGATTGCTTCGGCAGCAATGGCACTTAGCTCTGTTTCTGTCATTTTGAATTCTGTTTTACTGCATAGACATAAATAAAAACTCACCATATTAATGATGAGTTTGTTATTTAGTGTTCCTGGGAAGCATATCTCATAGTTCAGAGAAGATGTATATTCCTCTGTCCAACATTGCTGAAAAATACTTTTTGAATTTTTTAAGGTCGGACTTTACAGCACTGTTATAATCAATAACATTATTATTATTAAAAAATACACTTAGCAGTGAACCTATCCTGTTTATCCGTATTTCGACATTATACCTGGCGGCAGCTTCTACGTAGGCCTTTTGAAGCGCTTCACCCAGGCAATCCAACCGGCTGTAAAAATCCGCAGTATTTTTTATGGTATTCAAAGTGCTTATTCCCGCAGCCACAGCAACAGGATTGCCTGATAAGGTTCCTGCCTGATAAACGGGACCCAGTGGAGCTACTTTTTCCATTATTTCTTTTCTTCCACCATATGCACCGACCGGCATTCCTCCGCCGATTATTTTTCCAAGTACGGTAAGGTCAGGTTTAATTCCGTAAAGTCCCTGTGCTCCACCAAAGGATACCCGGAAGCCGGTAATAACTTCATCAAAGATTAAAAGAGAGCCATAGCTTTGGGTCAGACTACGCAGCTGTCCGAGAAAATCGTAATCAGGAAGCACAAGTCCCATATTGGCTGCAACCGGCTCTATGATAACGGCTGCAATATTGTTTCCGAAGCTTTTGAATATTTCCTTCAGTCCTTCAATATCATTATATACAGCGACAATTGTATTCCTTGAATAATCTTTTGGCACTCCGGCACTGTCAGGCACACCTGCCGTTAAGGCTCCCGATCCTGCTTTAACCAGAAGCCCGTCACTGTGTCCATGATAGCAGCCTTCAAATTTGACTATCAGGTCACGCCCTGTATAACCTCTGGCTGCACGTATGGCACTCATAGCAGCTTCTGTACCCGAGCTTACAAGCCTAAGCATCTCCATGGAAGGAACGGCCTCTGATATAAGCTCAGCCAGAATAAATTCATTTTCTGTAGGAGCCCCGTAGCTGGTTCCATTTTCTGCCGCTGCTTTTATGGCATTAATTACATCGTCATGAGCATGTCCAAGAATCATAGGCCCCCAGGAACATACATAATCTATATACTCATTTCCGTCAATGTCTATAATTCTGGAGCCGGCTGCTTTTTTCACAATTGGAGGTACCAGACCGACTGATCTGTATGCTCTCACCGGACTGTTAACTCCACCGGGCATTAATTTGCAGGATTTTTCAAACACTTCTTTTGACTTAAAATTATTCATTTCTTTCATATCTCCTATATCATGTTTGGTCAAACCGGCTGCATCAAATTACTGATGATTATTTCAGCCATCCCGCGGCTTCCTTTGCAAAGTAACTGATAATTATATCAGCCCCTGCTCTTTTAATTGCTGTTAATGATTCCAGTGCCGCACCTTTTTCATCAATCCAGCCTTTTTGTGCAGCCGCCTTTATCATGCAGTATTCACCGCTTACATTGTAGGCTGCCAGTGGATAATCATATCTGGAGGAAGCCTCATGAATTATATCCAGATATGCAAGAGCAGGTTTTACCATAATTATATCTGCTCCTTCATTTATATCCAGTTCAATTTCCCTCATGGCTTCCTTCCTGCCGTGATAATCCATCTGATAGGTTTTTCTGTCCCCGAATGCAGGAGCTGAACCTGCTGCATCCCTGAAGGGTCCATAAAAAGAGGATGAATACTTTGCACTGTACGCCATAATTGCTTTGTCTGTGAAGGCCTGTCCATCAAGGGCTTTCCTTATAGCCCCCACTCTTCCGTCCATCATGTCGGAGGGAGCAATTATGTCGACTCCTGCTTCCGCCAGGCTGACAGCGGTTCTGGCCAGTATCTCCAATGTAAGATCATTATCAACTTTATTGTCCTTTATTATTCCGCAGTGTCCGTGACTTGTATATTCACATAAGCATAAATCGGCAGAAAAAACAAGCTCTGGGAAACGTTTTTTTGCCTCTCTCAGTGCTTTTTGTACAACTCCATCGCTGCAGAAGGCCCCTGTTCCAACCTCATCCTTCTCATCAGGAATGCCAAACAGGATTACACCGGGTATTCCTGCTTTTTGTACATTCTCCAACTCAAAAAGAAGTCTGTCAACCGAGTAATGATTTACTCCCGGCATTGATACTATTTCCCTTTCAACACCGCTGCCTTCCACTACAAACATTGGGTATATAAAGTCATCAATACTGATACTTGTCTCTCTTGTAAGTTTTCTAATTCCATCACTGACTCTAAGTCTGCGAGGTCTTTTTATAAGCTCCATTATTTATCCTCCATTAGCCTGATAGAACAAAATGTATTTTTTAGCTTATTTGTACAAGCTCTATAATCTTCTTCATTATTCCGATTGAATCATGCCGGTCAGCCACTGCAGTCACTTTCAGCCCTTGCTCCCAGGCTGCATTTTCAGTTACAGGCCCGATACATATGACCCCGGCCGATAATTTACCGGCAGTATCCTTACCGACCATTGACACAAAAGCCTTTACTGCAGAAGGGCTGGTAAAAGTAATATAGTGGGCTTTTTCTAACTCGGGAAGTAAAAATTCAATTTTATTTTCCAAAGCGTTTGCTACGGTTGTATAAACAGCTACTTCATCACAATTAATGCCATTAGCTTTAAAGCCTTGCGGCAGTTCAGGTCCTGACAGCTGGGAATTAACAACAAGTATTCTGTCTTTACTGTCAACCAGCTTCAATAAACCATTAAGCAGCTGTTCTGAAGTATATTGATCGGGAGTATAGTCAGAGTACAATCCTCTGGCATTTAAGGCCTCCTCTGTAGCCGGACCTACTGCTGCCAGCTTTAGGCCATGCAGTTTTCGCAAATCTGTTTTATGCTCTTTAAGCTTGCTGAATAAGATCTCAACTCCATTGCTGCTGGTAAACACCAGCCAGCTATATGAAGCAAGTTTATTCAAAGCCCTGTTTAGAGGCTCAAAATCCTGAACCTCTGATATTCTTATTACTGGGAATTCAGTGACATGAGCACCGTATTCTTCCAGGCCTTGAACCAGAGTATCGGACTGTTCAGCAGGTCTGGTCACTACTATTCTTTTTCCCGAGAGCAGACCTTTTTGGTACCAGGCCAGCTTTTCAGCCAAATTGACAACTTCACCGACAACAATTACTGCAGGAGATTTCACCCTGTATTGTTCACATTTTTCAACTATATTTGTCAATGTGCCGGAAATAATTCTCTGCTCAGGCCTGGTGCCATTCTCTATGACTGCAGCAGGTGTTTCGCCCGACTTACCGGAACTCATAAGTCCCGTGCTTATATCAGCAATATTTTTCACACCCATCAGAAACACCAGGGTACCCTCCTGCCGGGCAAGCGTTTCAAAATCACAAAGAGGCATGTTTTCCTTATTTTCAGCACTTTCCTTCTCTGCTGACTGGTGCCCGGTTATTATATGAAGAGAAGAGGCACATTCCCTGTGTGTTACAGGAATTCCCGCATATGCCGGTACAGATATGGCTGAAGTGATGCCTGGCACAACTTCATACTCAATTCCGTTTTTATGAAGATAGTCGCACTCTTCACCGCCGCGTCCGAATAAAAACGGGTCGCCTCCCTTTACTCTGGCTACGGTTTTACCCTCACCAGCATATTTCAGAAGTATTTTATTTATTTCTTTTTGAGGTACCTGGTGACGCTGGGGCTGTTTTCCCACATAAACAAATTCGGCATTATGGTCAGCAAAGCTCAGCACTTTACTGTCAATAAGCCGATCATATACGATTACATCAGATTTCTTGATGGCTTCCACCGCTTTTAAAGTTAAAAGCTTATAGTCACCTGGTCCGGCTCCAATAATGTATACTTTGCCATTCATTGTCATTCTCCCTTCAGCAGTCTTTGTTTTTCCAGAATAATATCTGCCAGCTTTTCTCCCAGAAAAGCAGCCTGCTGTATATGTCCTTCTATTTCAGCTTTTATAATGTCCTTACCACTTTCAGAAGCCAGCATTCCA
>JAQSXC010000293.1 GCA_029266335.1 Eubacterium sp.
ACAATAAAGCCACACTTCTCATAAAGTTTTTTTGCAATTAAGTTTTTAGACAATACTTCTATATAGCATTCTTTATACTTTGGTAATGAAAATGCAAATGCAAGAAGTTTCGTTGCAACGCCTCTCCCTCTGGCATTCTTTGTTGTAGCTAATACATCAATATAGATATCCGTACTATTTTTTACTACTTGACTTTGAAATATCGCATTCATTTGCTTATATAGAATTGAACCTTTGAATTTTCCATAAATTCTGACACATTGGTCTAAATCTAACTTTATTGGTCGTATATCAATTGATGCGATTCCTAAGATTCCAAGGACTTTACTATTTTCTATATATACATAAGTATAAGCGGAATGAAATGCCGTAGAAAATAAGAGTTTCAATTCTTGCTTATCTTTTGAAAATGTCATCATATGATCAAATCCTTCCAGAAAAACATCTATCGTTTCTTCCTTTTGTATATTGTTCAATTGTCCATACGCTTTAACTTCGCATTGATTCATTACTATACTCCCCTTTATAACTAGCGATATATTTATGAGCTAGCTTAGCAAGTTTCAAAGGCAAAATAAAAATTTCTCCTTGCTTAGCAAATTGGTTAACATCCCCTATAAAATAAAGATCTTTTTCGGGATAATAATACGCATATGTTCCAAATCCTCCCATATGACCGATCAGCTCCCCTTTACAGCGAAACATACTGGCAACTCCAGATATGTTCAATCTTACAAATCCTCCTCCATATTGACCAAGTGGCGGACAGTATTGTATCATTGCAAATTTACTTAACTGATGAAAAATACTTTTATCAAATAATTGACCATTGAAAAACGCCTTTAGAAAGATCATCACTTCCTTCGATGTACTCACACACCCACCGCTAGCCGGAAGACTACTTAACAAATTGGGTCGGTATAATGCCTTATGTTTATAATATACATTAGGACTATAATCATTTTCTGTTTCTATCATATATGTGTTTTGTAATTTGAGTGGTTTAAAAACGTATTTTTTAAATGCTTCATGCAAGTTTGTTTTTTCAATCTGTTCAATAATTTTTCCTAACAACTCAAAATTCAAATCTGAATAATGGGCTTTTCCAGGTGTGCCAGGTGTAAATTTCTTTTTATTCGCTTTTGCAATTTCTATGTATTCATATAGCGAAATTTTGAAATCTTCCTTTACTATTCTCTTATTTAAATTATTTCGACCCATAGCATATACATCAGGTAAACCACTGTTTTGAAACAATAAGTTACCAACTGTTATTTCATTAGAGTAATCCCTTCCTTTATAAATGTGTATCCCCTCTATTATTTTAGAATCAAAAAATTTGCTTAATTTATGATCTAAAGTGAGTTTTTCTTGCTGTAGAAGTTTGATTACACATGTAGTTGTAAATAATTTTGAAACACTTGTTAAGTTCATCATAGAATCTATGGTTCTCCCACCATATCCTTTGCTCCACACAAAGTCACCATTTCCATTTTCTACATACATTGTACACTCGTGTATCATAGGTGATTTAATTAATTTTCGAAATAATTCATCAAGCTTTTCTGTAAATAATTCTCTCTCCTCATTTTTCATTTACATCCTCCTGTTATTCCTTCTCATCATCATTTAATTCCCTCTCTAAAATACTTCTATAAAAAGTAATGTCATACTTAATCCTTTCTAAACCATACTTTAAGTTATATGTTTGATATTTATAAATATTTTTCACTGCTACATCCAATTTTTTTACGCCTGATACATCCAATAAGTGTTTAGATAATTGTTCATCTTCTATAATCCGTTCCACATTTTCTTGAATAGCATTATCCTTTGAAGTTTCAACATATTCATGAATTTGTAAAAGCTTTTCTTGCTCCATCACCAAACTGTCAATATAACCGTTAAGAGATTGAATTCTAATTTCTTTTGGAACAATTCCCAAAAAAAAGAATTTGCCCTCTTCCATATTTTTTATCTTTAGAAGATTCATTGGAACTTGAATCCATTCTTTAAATTGATTTAATCCTGTATCGGTTATACTGTATTCTTTTTTATTAATACTTTTTTCAGTATACTCCCGATACAATATACAGTTTTTACTTAATAATTTTTTAATTGCTACTTGTATACTTCCCAGGCTATCGCTACAAACGGTGGTTAAGCATTGTTGTATAAACATTCTCATTTCATAAATTGTCATGCTTTTTATAAGTAATAAGCTTAGAATTATATTTTCCATCTGTTCTCCTTATTTAGTACAATTAACATTCCTAATAGATATATTACCATTAGCAATATTATTTGTCAAGGATATTAGTCAAAAAATTACATCCATCCTATCCTCTTAACCCAAATCTTCCAGATAGGATACATTATCTCTATCTGGTGCGAATCGTCTCATGATGGTAACTCCTCCACCCACATAGATGATGTTTGAATAATCAATATCAAATCCATATTCGTTCAGCTGACCTTCAGTTTTATGAGAAAATCTATCAACTGCCGTTCAATAATTGCTTTTACATCGAAAGGTAAACTCACTTCTTTCCCTAAAATGAAGTCCTGCAAAATATCTTCTGGGATTCTCTTGCCTGTCTTGGCGTATATTGCACTGTTCATGCTCTGAAATAACGTGATAATAGAATGCGAAATAGTTACACTCTGCTCCACATTAATTCTCTAGTTATCAATACAGACGATATTCTTTGTCCAAGAACCGATATCAGCAACGACATACCGCCATTCCATGTTTGAAATGCGGTCTGCTATTGCCGCAAAACACTGGCGATAACAGATGACCTTTTGAATAACAATGGTAAATTCCTGTCCCTCAAATTCAAATACAATGAGTCCTGATCTTGTCAGGTAATCAACCAGATTTGTCTACTCCTCTCCAAATCGTTTGAATGGAACTCCTACACCTAACACTACTTTTACAAATTTCTCAATCCTCCTTGTCTTCGTTCTCCATTGCTCATTATGTGATAATAGGTCTTAATCAGGCTAAAACCATGATCGATATCGATGACTACCGGCTGATATTTTCCTACGTTTCTTGTTTTGTACATACGCTGTACCTTCCTTTCTGCCCTTTGGACGCTTGTGTTTTACAAATAAAAGGATACAAAAAAAAATCACCCAACCCACATTGACTGTGAATTGAGTGACTTTTGACCCAAATTATGCTAACCTTATATTTTTACTTTGTAATAAAACTAAGCTTCCTTCCATGCATAACCTATTTTCCCATTGCACCTACAAATAAAACTCATTATTTTCATATCCATTATGCCGTTTAGATATTATTTACTAATAACTCCTTTAATCCTTCTTACTCCAGCAGAAGAAGATTGTTCTTTTATAATACTGAACTTTCCTAATTTTGTTGTATCTTCTACATGAGGTCCACCACATACCTCTCTGCTCCAAACTTTCCCTTCGTTATCTTTAATTATATATACTTTAACTATATCAGGGTATTTGTCCCAAAAGTTACCTTCGACACCACTCTCTTTCGCTTCATTTTTAGGTAGCTCTGAAGTATAGGTTACTGCTTTTGATAAAATTGCATCATTCACATATTTTTCCACTTGCACTATCTGCTCTGGCGTAAGTTTTTCATCATGGTTAAAGTCAAACCTTAATCGTTCTGAAGTAATATTACTTCCTTTTTGATGAACATGATCACCCAAAACTCCCCTTAATCCAGCAAGTAATAAATGAGCTACAGAATGTAGTGCTGTTGTTTCCGTCGATTGGTCAGCTAATCCACCTTTAAATTTACCCACAGAAGCTGTTCTGCTCTTTTCTGCGTGTTGTTTTTCTACCTCTACATAAGATGCCTTGTTCTCCATACTATATCCACTTTCAGTTAGAAATTCCTCTGTTAATTCCAAAGGAAAACCATATGTTTCATAAAAATAAAATGCATCTGCACCTGTAACTTTACCTTTATTCTTAAGATGCTTTTGTATTTCAATTTCTCCTTGCTGCAATGTTTTATAGAAAAGGTTT
>JAQSXC010000294.1 GCA_029266335.1 Eubacterium sp.
ACTCCTGTAAACATAAGTATTAAAGCAACACCAAACTTAACATACTTGAACTTCTCCTGCATTGCAGCCAGTACAAAGTACAGGCTTCTGAGTCCCAAAATAGCAAATATATTTGACGTATACACTATAAAAGGATCAGTAGAAATGGAGAATATGGCAGGTATTGAGTCTATGGCAAAAAGAATGTCTGAAAACTCAATCAATACAAGTATTGCAAATAATGGAGTTGCATGAAGCACCTTATCAATTTTTACAAAAAACTTCTCTTCATGCAGAGTATCTGTAACCGGAAGAACCTTGCTAAGAAGCTTAAGCACCTTGCTGTCCTTGTGATCTCCAGCCTCTTCACCGCTGAACATCATCTTGGCTCCACTTATAATAAGAATGATTCCGAAGATATACAATATCCAGTGAATTTTATTAATTATGGTTATTCCCAGCAGTATGAAAATAAGTCTGAGAACTATTGCCCCCAATATTCCATAGTTTAATACTCTTCTCTGATATTGGGGTTTTATTCCGAAGCTTGTAAAAAGTATGAGGAACAAAAACAGGTTATCTACGCTCAAGCTGAGCTCGATCATATATCCACCCAAAAACTCCAATGCTTTATGCGATCCTTCAAAGAAGAATACACCGGCATTAAAGAGTATAGCAAGTCCAATCCACAACAAAACAAATTTTATAGCTTTTTTTGTCGACATTTCAGCCTCCTGATATGATTTTTTTAAAACAAACAAAAAAACCTTGAATGTATAGATAAACATTCAAGGTCTTGCTTTCCACTTTGGAGTATAAAGCCAGGCTAAGTTTCAACCGGTTGTTGACTTTATCAATTAGTCAATCAAATTAAACTATTAAATAATTTTTTGTATATATCAGGAAAGTTATACTGACTAATTTTAGAATATTTTTTACAAAATCTTCAGTTCTGCATTATTTTTTATAAACAGAGGTATAGTGTTAAGTTCTGCCCGGCAGCTAATCCAACAACCGCCTTTTATTCCCCTTCCGGTGGCAGCCTCTTTCCATTGGGCACCCCCGGGAAGATAAACCCTTCTCTCTCTCAGACCTTCATAAAATACAGGTGCAACCAGTATATCAGGACCAAACATATACTGATCTTCTATTGACCATGCTTCATTATCATCAGGAAAATCATAAAACAGAGGTCTCATGGGCGGAGTTCCTTTTTCGTGGGCTTCTCTCATAAGTCCTGTAATATATGGCCTCAAATTCTCGCGGATAAACATATATTTTTTAAATATTTCATAGGCCTCGGAACCATAGCTCCAAACCTCATTAGGCGCACCGCTGTAGCACATACCTCCACCGCTTGTTCCAAGCGGTTCTCCAGCAGGGACACGATCACCGTGGAGTCTGAAAACAGGACAAAATGCTCCGTATTGAAACCAACGGATTATACACTCTCGAAATTTCGGGTCATTTGGGTCTCCGCCATGAAAACCTCCTATGTCGGTCGTCCACCAGGGTATTCCCGCCAGGCCCATATTGAGCCCGGCCTTAAATTGGTTTCTGAGAGATTTAAAGCTGGAATCTATATCCCCAGACCAAACAAGTGCCCCATACCGCTGACTTCCCGCCCAGGCACAGCGCAGCAGATTTACAGGCTTATCCTGTCCTTCCTTTGTCATACCGTCAAAGAAGGTTCTGGCGTACATCAGGGGATATATATTACCGGTTTGAATATTAGGCCCCAGGTGGTAACGGTAATTTTCAAAATCATATACAGAGTATTCCGGCTCTGCCACATCCAGCCAGAAAGTGCGTATTCCCATATCATAATAATTCTTCTTTACTGTCTCCCATACAAAATCCCTGGCTTCCGGATTTGTTGCATCGTAGAAAACGGTATCACCAAGAAAATCCATTGTTGTGCGCAGGCCACGCTCGGTTCTTACCAAATAGCCTTTTTGCAGCATCTCTGTATAGTTTTCACAGGTTTTATCCACTGTGGGCCATATGGAAACCATCAATTCTATTCCTATTTCTTTTAATTCCCTGACCATACCTTCGGGATCAGGCCAGTATTCCCTGTCAAATTTCCAGTCCCCCTGCTTAACCCAGTGAAAATAATCTATAACAATCACATCAATGGGCAGACCCCGTTGTTTATATTCCCTTGCTATTGCCAGCAGCTCCTCCTGTGTCTGATATCTGAGTTTGCACTGCCAGAAGCCCATTCCGTAGTCAGGCATCATTGGCACCGTACCGGTAGCCCTTGCATAGGCCTCTTCGATTTCGGCAGGTGTATCCCCGGCAGTTATCCAATAATCCAGTTGTTTTGTTGAAAGAGCTTTCCACTCAGTAATGTTCTTTCCGAAAGTAACGGTACCAATAGCGGGATTATTCCAGAGAAAGCCATAGCCCAGACTGGACAGGGCAAAAGGTACACTGGCCTGTGAGTTTCTTTGAGCCAGTTCAAGCGCACAGTTTTTTACATTCAGATAAGGATGCTGATATTGACCCATTCCAAATATTTTTTCTTCCGGGTCGGATTCAAACCTCATTGCCAGCTGGTAGTCTCCGCCTAAAATCGGTTTGAACTCTCGGGCCTCTATATTCAACGAACTGCAGAATTCCTTTAAATTAATTCTGTTGCGTACATATTCTTCCAAGAGAATTTCATTTTTACTGTTAAAAAAGGTTATTTTTCCACCGGCAGAAATCTGAGCTCTGATTTTCCCATTTTCTATTGAAGCAGTATCTCCATCTATTTGAATTTTCGCCGTTAACGATTTTTGCGGCAAAAGTGCCCATTCTTCCTGCTGCATTGAAGCATTATTTGTTGACCTTATGCGAAGGCTGTTCTCTCCCCATGGTTCTATCCAAAGCTTCTCAGCATCATATTTCCGTATCAGTCTGTTTCCTTCGGTGCTAAAAAAATTATTCATTGCTTTATCCTCCAAGTCCTTTTCTACCCCTTTACCGCTCCATTTGTCAAACCGCTGATAATGTACTTCTGCATGAATATGAAAATCAGTACAACAGGCAGGATGGTTACAACCCCAAACGCCATCAAATAGTTCCATGCAATTCCGTATTGCCCCATAAAATTAAACATTCCGGCTGTAATAGGCCTCATCTCCTGCTGACTTATAAAGGTCATTCCGTATACAAGATCACCCCAGGCAAATAAAAATGAGAACACAGCCGCTACTATTACTCCCGGGTATGCAATGGGTACCATAATTTTAAGGAAAGCGGTAAAATGATTACAGCCGTCAATTTTAGCAGAGTCATCCAGTTCCTTTGGAATAGACAGAAAGTATGTTCTCAGAATCAGGACCGAAAACGGGATTCCAATTGTACAGTCGGCTATAACAGGCGAAAGATAGGTATCCAGAACTCCAATATTTTTGAATATTATAAACAATGGGGTGAGAACAAATACCGCCGGAAGCATCTGAGTTACCAGAAACAATAAAATAAACAGTTTTTTTCCATAGAACCTGAAACGGGCAAGACCATAGGCAGCCGGTATTGACAGAACCGTTGAGATTACAAGTACAGTCAGCGCTATTACCGAACTGTTGAAAAAGGATCTGAACATGTTGTATTTACCGCTTCCAAGCTGGGAAACATAGGAATCCACAAATATTCTTTCAGGAAAAAGCGAAGGATGGCTCTTAAATATATCGGCTTCAAATTTAAAGGACGTAACCAGCATCCAATATAACGGAAATAGCAGTATTACAGCTATTACAACAGATACCGCATTTAAAATTATTTTTTTTGTTTTCTGGTTTTCCATCCTTACATCACCTCTTCTTCCTTGACAAGTTTCAGGTAAAACAAACTGACTATAAACAGTATTACAAAAAGAATATTTGCAACCGATGCTCCCTTACTGAAATTAAATTCTGTAAAGGACAATTTATAGGAATAGGTTGAAAGCATTTCGGTAGCGTTTACAGGGCCACCCTGAGTCATAACATAAACCAGATCAAATACTTTAAAGGTATATATGAAACCAAGTATTAAAACAGCCTGTATGGATTCCTTCAGCATGGGCAGTGTTATAAAAACAAACTTTTCAAGCCTGCTGGCACCATCTATATTCGCACTCTCATAAATATCATTTGGAATTGTAGAAAGCCCGGTTGTAATGAGTATCATATTAAACGGAATACCAATCCAGATATTAGCTATAATAATTGCCCACATTGCTGTCCCGGAATATACAAGCCACTCAACAGGCTTGTTGATAATATGCATATTTAATAAAAATTCATTTATAATACCGCCGTTAGCACCAAACATAAACTTGAACATTAGTGCCGTTACCGTAATAGGTATCATCCAGGAAACCATTAATATACCTCTTACAGGTTTTGAAAAACTGAAATTCTGATTAAAAAACAGTGCAAGAGCAAATCCGATAACAAATTGAAAAACAATTGAACCGATTGTAAAAAACAAGGTATTCGGTATTGCTATTCTTAAAACATCATCCTTAAAAAGTTCAATATAATTCTCAAGTCCGACAAATTCCTTCACATCACTGTTAAAGGTCATAACATCAACATTTTGAAATCCGAGAATAATATTATTAATTATTGGATACCCGATAAAGGCCAGCATAAATAGTAATGCAGGCAGTACAAAAAAGTATCCGACAGTCTCATTTCCACAACGTTTAGTCTTAAGCTTCATCCAAGTCACCCACAATAACCTCCAATTTTTGAAGCTGTTATTTTTCGCTTCAAAATCGTGTATTATTGTTTTAAAAGACCTTAGAATCAAGGAACATCAAATATTGAATCCTTACTTAATGGCTTTATCTATCTTTGCCTGGGCATCCTTCGCAGCGGCTTCAGGGGTTTTTGCTCCGGTTATTACTTCCTGTAAAGCCTGTGAAACAGCATTGGAAAGTTCAGGCCATTTTGGATGGGGACCTCTTGGCTGTGCATACTGCAATTCATCGATAAACACTTTGTAAATAGGGTCTGCTGTGAATTCAGGGTCTGCTGCCAGGTCCTTTCTTGACGGAAAGTAACCAAATTTGCCGATATAGCTTTTGTATACATCTGCCTTTGTAACATACTTGAGGAATTTAACTGTAGCATCAACATTTTTACCATTTACAACTCCCCAGTTTTCTCCTCCGAGAACTGATGCATACTGCTTGTCTTTAGGAATAAG
>JAQSXC010000076.1 GCA_029266335.1 Eubacterium sp.
TGTTTTTGCCATACTTCACCACTATTCCCTATTATTTGTTTCGCAGGTTATTTATCGTGGTAGATAAATAGTAAATAATACTTATTATGTTTACTTGTTTGGTGGTGAGATCATGTTCAGAGATTTCATAGTAAATGCAGGAATATTAATAGCATTTTTAAGTATATGTTACCAGATATTCGGGAATACAGGCCTGAATCCCAAACTTCCCCTGAATCTGAGGCTCAGGATAGGTCTGCTCTTTGGAATCATGGGCGTGGCATTGGTTGAATTATCCGTTAGGCTGACAAATCACCTGATACTTGATCTGCGAATTCTGCCTATTTTTATTGCGTCACTTTACGGAGGCTTTATTCCTGGGATTATTTCAAGTATTATCATAGCTATCTTTCGGATTTTCAGATTTGGATATTCTCTTCCCGCACTTACTGCGTCCATAGCCACCTTAATACTGCCATTGCTGACATATCCGGTATTAAAGCATCAAAAAAAATTATGGAAACGCTGGTTGTTCGGAATATCTATCTCTGTATTTACAGTGAGCTTGAATTATGTCATTTTCTTACCGGATCTTATGAATAAAATATTAACCACCTTGATATTTTATTTGATATCAGCTCTTGTAGGCTACCTGCTATATTTTTATGTGGGCTTTCTGGAAGACTATACTTTAGCGTTCAGAAAGTTCAGGCAGGAGGCAAACAGGGACTTTCTTACCGGCCTGAATAATGTACGTCAGTTTGATACTGTTTATAATAATGTTATAGCTGCCGCCAAAGCCTCGGACAAAAAAATTGCATTACTATTTCTTGATATTGACCTTTTTAAAAAAGTCAACGATACCTATGGGCACAGAGAGGGAGATATCGTTCTGAAAACCCTGGGTGAAATACTGCTGCAATGCTGCAGAAGCATTGATATTGTTTCCAGAAATGGCGGAGAAGAATTCTCGGTAATCCTTCTAGACTGCGAACCAGCTTTCGCCATGGAAATTGCAGAACGTATCAGGCTTAAGGTAGAGAGTACTCCTTTTGTATTATCAGACGGATTTACCATTAACATAACCATTTCAATCGGAATCGCCTGCTATCCTGATAAAATATCCGAATCAGGTATATTGAAGGAAAAAGCCGACGAAGCACTATATGCAGCAAAACGCTCCGGGCGCAACAAATCTGTAATGTCAGAATAACATGAATTTTTTTACCTGCAGAGTATTTTACCCTGCAGGTATTTTTTTTCAGCTTTCTGCAATAAAATATAAAGTTTTAATCTAAAATATACAAATCTTATTACAACACCTTTAACATAACTCCTCAAGTTTGAATATTATGTATAAACAATATATTTGGAGTGAGTTATTATGTTAAATGTTCCGTTGCTAACCAACAATATAATAAGTTTTAACCTCTGGTTTTCTATTTTCCTTATCTTTATTTTCGCAGTCGTACTTATAGTTCCGATTTTTCAGGATAAAATCTCCTCCTGGCTTTCTTACAAGCTAGCTGCAAGAAGGTACTATCGGACTGTTAAGAAGGACTTATCACTTGAAAGAAGAGACGATTACGACGGTAGTACAATAGACGAAATAATAGGAACTGCCGGCTATGCCTACAGCTCTAAAAACGACATTTTTTTCTCCACCATGTATGCCTGGCAGAGGAGTATGGGTTATTGCAGACTATATGATGAAGCAGCTGCTCCCTTAGGAATGATAATCGATAGTGAACCCATCCGTTTTTCATATGGCGGAAGGCGCTGGCTTATTGAGTTCTGGAAGGGGCAGTATGGCATGACTACGGGAGGTGAAGTCGGTGTTTATTCGAGTAATTGGCCCGACCTGAATATTCCAGGTGTTTTTGACGGTACCTTCTATACCTGTGCAAGCAATAAAGACAGATTATATATGGCTTTTATTCTTTATAAAAACGGTGAAAAAATCATGACCAGAAAAGATAAGCACTGGTGGTTGACAGGTTTTAAACTGGGAGAGTACTCAGAACCCTCCGAGCTTTCAATGGATGTATATATTTACTTTGACAGCGGAGGGATGAGGGATGCCTTTTTAAAAAGCCTGCAAGAGGCTGGTTACACCCAGGAAGAGTATGAAGTCAGAAAAAGGACAGTTGCCATAAAATTCGATAAACCTCATTCCAAGCAACCTTATACAAGGTCTGCTGTTACAGACAGACTTATGCTGGATCAGCTTAAAAGAAATTGTGAAGTATATCAGGTGCTTACAAAAGGCTATACAGGAATGAAGGATAAGTTGAAAGCTGTCAAAGAGGGAGACCCTGAACTATACGAGGAATTGTTCAAGATAGGAAAGACAGCTTCAATATTCAGCGTTTTTGACAAGATCAAGAACTATTTGAACATTGAAACCGATAACAATTAAGTCCCTTAGTGAGGTCATGTAATATGAGTAAATTGGATAAAGTCACGAGAGTTTATAACAGATCGGATATTATCCCTTTTGACGATTCCTCAAACTTTGTTCTGATGAGTGATTGTCACAGGGGAGATGGAAGCCGTTCCGATAACTTTTTAAACAACAAGAATATTTTTTATGCAGCACTCACCCAGTATTATAATAAAAATTATACTTATATAGAGTTGGGTGATGGTGACGAATTGTGGGAAAACAAACGATTGTCAGATATTATACAGGTCCATAAGGATGTATTTGGTTTATTATCCAAATTCCATAGTGATAGAAGACTCTATCTCATGTATGGAAATCATGATATGGAAAAGAGAAATTATAAATATGTAAATAAAAACATTCAACGATATTTTATGCAGCGGGAACAGGATGATCCGACCATTTTCAACAGTGTGAAAATTCATGAAGGCTTGATTTTGAATCATAAGGAATCCAATGACAAGATTCTGCTGATTCATGGTCATCAGGTTGATACCATGAACGGAACCTTCTGGCGGTTGAGTAAATTCCTGGTGAGGTATTTCTGGAGGCCACTTGAGACTTTTGGTGTTAACGACCCCACCAGTGCTGCCAAAAACTATAAAAAGAAAATATCCATAGCCAAGAGCCTTACCAAATGGGTTGTGAAGGAAAAACACATGATTATAGCCGGACATAATCACAGACCGTCATTTCCGGATGTAGGCCAGATTCCATACTTTAATGACGGAAGCTGTATACATCCCCATGCAATCACTGCAATAGAAATTACAAACGGTACCATCTGTCTGGTTAAGTGGAGCGAAAAAGTGAAGAGTGATGGGACTCTCTATATTGCCAGGGACATACTTGGCGGTCCCAACCGGCTTCAGGACTATTTCAACTGGCTCCATCAACTGTAGAAAGCCCAAAATTTACTTTTAAAGAAAGTGGCAAAAGCCACTTTCTTTTTTCATTCCTTTTTAAAACTATCAGTCTGTATTCATAAAACCGTCACATAGGACTTTTAAAATAAGTCTTGTAGATTAAATAAGGAGGTAACACACATGCATAACAAAAAATTAAAATATAGATTCACCTCGGTTTTACTGGCTATGTTGCTGACTGTTTCAACCCTGACAGCATGCACGGTTCAAAATTCAAATACGGCAATAAACAGCAGTTCCGCTTCTACGGTTCAGGCAACTGCTGTTTCAACCAAGACAAATACCGTTACAAAAGCAGATGTGTCGGTCCAGTACGATACAGACGATGAGAACTCCGTCTGGAGCAGTGCTGAGGCTACTGATATATCACTTAAAACAAATTCAATAACCTGGGATGGAGACGGAGTCACTGTAAAAGGAAATAAAGTTACCATTACTTCGGCAGGAACGTACATTCTTAGTGGCTCACTCAATGACGGACAAATTCTTGTGAACACTCAGGACAAGGAAACTGTAAGGCTGGTGCTTAACGGAACAGATATCAGCAGCTCGGATAGTGCACCAATTTATGTAGCCAATGCAAAAAAGACAGTTATCATTCTGGCTGAAGGAACAAAAAACAATTTAAAAGATGGTAAAACATACATCATTGAAGATAAGGAAGCAAATGAGCCTAATTCAACAATTTTTGCCAAATCAGATCTTACTATAAACGGAACTGGTTCACTTACAGTCAATGCCAACTACAAAAATGCTATTTTAAGTAAAGACGAACTAAAAATCATGAGCGGTAATATAACAGTGAATTCAGCAGGTGATGGTATCCAGGGAAGAGATTTTGTTGCCGTAAGGAACGGAATTATTAATATCAACGCCCAGAAGGATGGCATGAAATCAACAAATGATGAAGCTGCTGATAAAGGTTTTGTACTCATAGAGGGCGGTACAATAAATATAACAGCTCAAGAGGATGGAATCCAGGCTAAAACCAACGTCTGGATCAAAACGGGAGATATCAAAATATCTTCAGGCGGCGGAAGTGCCAATGGTGAGGTTAAAACCGGAGAACAGCCAGGAATGGGAGGCTTTAACAAAGGCTTTGACTTGGGAAACTCAAATATTGACAATCCAAATGCAAGTGTCGGTCAAGGTAATTCCGGTCAAAGCAGTTCTGCTCAAAGCATCACTGGCAGTAGCACCTCAGACAGCACTACCTCTTCCGGCACAGAAAGCAGTGAATCAGACAGTAAAAAGGGTATAAAAGCAGACGTTGATATAACTGTAGATGGCGGAACAATTGAAATTGACTCGGCAGATGATTCTCTGCACTCAAATAACAGTATTTCCATAAATGGCGGAACAATCACTGCAGCCTCAGGTGATGATGGAATCCATGCAGACACAAGTATTGAGATAAACAAGGGTGATATTAATATAACGAAATCTTACGAAGGTATAGAAAGTGCCAATATAACCATAAATGACGGCAACATTCACATAAATGCCGGCGATGACGGAATAAATGTTTCGGGCGGAGCAGACGGTTCATCAATGGGAGGGCGTCCGGGTCAGAACAGTGTGAATACCTCCGGCAGCGATTCCTTAAATATTAACGGCGGCTATATATATGTAGATTCGACTGGAGACAGTCTTGACGCAAATGGATCAATCTATATAACCAATGGTACAGTTCTTGTTAATGGTCCCACAGCCAACAACAATGGAGCTCTTGACTACGACGGAGCCTTTAAAATGACAGGAGGCTTTCTGATAGCGGCAGGAAGTTCAGGAATGGCACAAGCACCTGATACCTCCTCGACACAGAACTCTGCAATGATATCCTTCACCCAGACTATGTCTGCCGGAACAATGGTTCATATTGAATCAAACGATGGCAAGGACCTTGTAACCTTTGTACCTGTAAAGGATTATCAGACTGTAGTAATCAGCTCACCCGAACTGAAAAAAGGTACCACCTATGACATTTACTATGGAGGCAGTTCAACCGGAACAGTGAAGGATGGTCTCTATACAAGCGGTAATTACAGTGGTGGCACCAAATATGAAAGCTTTACCGTATCGGATGTGCTGACAACAATCGGAACAGCTGGCCGGGGCGGCCCCGGCGGACAGGGTTTTGGCGGCGGCAAACGCTGAAACCCGTAAAAACTGCTAGACAATGACCGGTAATTATTCAGTAATGATTTATAGTTTAAATATAACAGGAGGGAATTACAATGGCTATTACCACATTCAAACGTTTTGAAATGAAGTTCTTAATATCAAAGGAGCAGTTTCAGATGCTCCAACAAAAAATTCTTGAGTATATGAACCCTGATGAATACTGCAAAAACGGAACTAACTATAGTATTTACAATATTTATTATGATACCTTTGATAATAAAATAATCAGAACCTCACTTTCAAAGCCCTGCTACAAGGAAAAGCTCCGCTTAAGAAGCTATACCACTCCAACCTCCATGGATTCAAAGGTATATTTGGAGTTGAAAAAGAAAACAGCCGGAATAGTTCATAAAAGAAGAGCATCAATGACCTTACAGGAGGCATATGAATTCATAGAATGGGGTAAACGCCCGGCCGGGAAAAACTATATGAGCCGGCAGGTAATTAATGAACTGGACTATTTTCTCAGCAAGAACGAAGTTTTTCCTGCGGCCTATATCAGCTATACAAGAATGGCCTTTTTCGGAAAGAACGATAAGGATTTCAGAATTACTTTTGACAGCAATATAATAACCCGAAGAAATGATCTGTACCTCGAAAAAGGCTGCTCCGGAGAGCAGCTCCTGGAGAACGGCCAATACCTGATGGAAGTAAAGATTTCCCGTTCTGTCCCCCTATGGCTTGCTGAGCTGCTGGCCGATTTAAAAATTTATAAAACCAGCTTTTCAAAATATGGAAATGAGTATAAAAACTACTGTGAAAAAACCAGGGCAAAAGGTTTGAATTTCAATTTTAGTTCAAAATTTATTTCTCAGCCTGACAGGCTTTGCCCCAATTATTAATTAATAATATTAGTTTAAAGGAGAGATACAATTTATGTTAGAATCTATTTTCTCAGCATCAACTTCAGGTGACTCCCTTACCCTGCCTGGAATGCTTTTGGCACTGGGTGCGGCACTGATACTCGGACTGATCATAAGCCTTGCATATATAAGGACACATAAGGAGGAAGGTTACTCAACAGGCTTCATTATCACATTAATTATGCTCCCTGCTATTATATCAATAATAATAATGCTTATAGGAAACAACGTTGCCAGAGCCTTCAGTCTTGCCGGAGCCTTCAGCCTGATCCGCTTCCGCAGTGCCCCGGGTGATCCCAAGGATATAGCTTATGTGTTCTTTACTCTGGCTGCAGGGTTGGCCTGCGGAATGGGTTATCTGGCATATGGAATTATCTTTGTTATAGTACTCTGTATGGTAATGACTCTGCTCCACAATATTAATTTTGCCAAGCCTAAAACCTCCTGTATGCAATTGAAAATAACCGTACCGGAAGACCTGAACTATCAGGGACTGTTTGATGATATCCTTGAAAAATATACGACTTCATGGAGTCTGAAGCGTGTGAGAACAGCAGATTTCGGGACAATATTTGAAGTGGTTTATATGATCAATCTCAAATCGGCAGCTGAACAGAAACAATTTATAGATGAGCTCAGATGCCGCAACGGAAACCTTAATATTTCTCTTACACTGAAAGAGTATGAAGACAGAATTTATGCCTAAAATTTCACTTTTCTCTTGAACGTACAGTATTATCCTCCAAATACGCACACACTGATAAAGCTCCGGCGAATTTCTCCCCGGAGCTTTAATAATATTTCTGTATGAATTTTAAAAGTATACCTATCCTCTGACTACCGGAAAAAGAATTCCTGTTTCCAGCTCATCCGGATCTGAAACTGAGTTTTCATCCTTTATATATCTCTCAATGGCCGGACCACATACCTTATACTCTGGATTATCAGCCAACCATGCACATATTGCATCGTATGCCTCCTTAACCGATTCATAAGGTCCCATATGAGTTGTAGCCGCACACAGCTGTGCCGGGAGTTCCTTTATATCAGCATGCTCACCCGATACCTGTACCTGTGCCTCTACCTCCATATTTTCATAGGAAAACTCTTCTCCCAAATAAAGCAGTTGGGTTGCACCTGCCCTTACCAGTCCCCTTTTCCCTGTCTCTGCAAGCAACTCCTGAAATAATTCATGAATTTCAGCAATGCTGACCTTTCTCCTGATTCCAAACACCTTCTGTGCAGGAGTATTCATTACTATAACTTTATACTTGTCCTGAACCATGCTCTTACCCTCCATTTTAATAATTTCGTCCTCCATTCGGCGTAGTGTCTTTCTCAAATTGTGAAGTTCCTCGTATGCCTTCAACCTTTGAGCATGTATGCGCTGCGCCAGCTCAACCTGAGACAGCACCAGCAGTTCAGGAATCTGTGCCAGTGTAAAGCCATAACTCTTTAAAGTCTCAATCTGCAGCAGTGTTGCCAGTTGAGCCGGGTCATAGTATCTATAACCGTTATGGACTCCTGTATGTGCCGGGCGCAGCAGGCCTATTGCATCATAGTGCCTGAGCATTCTTGCGGAAATATGACTCAATTTTGAAAACTCGCCTATGGTATACATCTTTTTCTCCTTCTGGATATTGTTGAACCGGTTCATGTATATAGTACACCTTCACATATTGATAAGGTCAACAAATATTTTCTGGAATATTTTTTATAAAATGAAAAGGTAACAAATTCAGGAATATATTTTTTACTTATATGAAAAAATATTAGCACAGGTTTTTATTGCTTTACACAAGGAGAGAAAAAAATGGCCAAAAAAGGTATGAGAAGACCCGACGCTTCAGATCCACATGGAACAGAGAGCAACCATTCCCAGCATTTTCAGAAAAATGCTGTCAGACCTGTTCCTGAGATACAGGGAAAAGCTAAAGCAGGTAACAAAAAGGCAGGTCCAATATAATTAATGCAATAAGGCACACAGAACAGGGCCCCGGTGCAGTCAAGCAGGGCCCTGTTCTAATCTGAACATTCTGCTGAATTATTAACCTATTCAACATTTATATAATTTAATGAAATATATAATTTAATCTAACATTACCTGGTGGAACTGAATTGCATTAACCAGACCATCCTGGTAATAGATTTTCATTGTCCTGTAGAAAGTGACTTCTAATTCATTTTTAGGATTTGTATAACAGAATTTGTACTCCACCTTATTATCACCGGAGAATCCCATGTCCGGTTTACCATAAATACTTTCAACTTTTTCTATGCTGTCACCTACTTTAACTCCGCGTGAAGTCATATGATTTGCTGATTTAGTGTAAATATCTACTATACTGCCACAGTACTCAAACAGTTCAACGTCCTTGTATATCATATAGTCAGAATATTCATCTGTTTCCAACTTTCCTCCCAGGGATAAATATGCCTCCCCCATAGTCATTCCCAGTTCCGGTCCGTTTTTCAAAGCGGCATCTTCGAATTCCAGAGTCTTTAAATTAAGAAGTTTATCATCATTGTATTTTATCCTGCATTCAGTTCTGTAAATTACGGGCTCTCGGCCACTCATATCAAGTAATAAAGTTATTCTGGCCAAATCGTTGTACATGGATGTATTATTCTTCATATTTTCGTCAAGAGGGCCCCAATAGTAGGTCAGCATTACGATATCCACAGAATACTGCACCAGGATATACCATTTTCCGTTTTCCTGAATTATTGTCCAATCCTTGTTTAATGAAAGCAATTTACTTTTCTCTGTCTCAGACCTTGTATTGTAAAATACCTTGTCAGGTATTACAGACATGTGACCGTTGTGATAGCTGCCAATATCAACATTCATCCTCAGTATATTATTATCTATTGTTGCTTTGATTCCTCCGGCATATTCATTAAAGGAATTTTCATCACAGGCCTTTACAAAATCATCATTCACCACCTTGTATACGGCCTTTTTCGTGGGTATACTTTTGTCGTAATCTTCTGAATCACACAGATACAACTCAGCAGCACCATCCCCGAGAAAATTTCCTGTCAGAATAGTTTCTATATCCTGATACCCCGTGGCGTATTCTCTTAATACCTTATTGGATACAGCATCTACTATTATAAGATTGCTGCTGTCAAGTATGATTCTTTCATTACCCTTATTCTTACTGAATATATCGCCGGTGATCTTTTTTATACTGTCTACATAGGTGCCTCTGCTGCCGACGCCTACTGTTACCACCTCATTCTCTTCATTTACCTCAAAATAAACCCCGTTTTTATATTCATACTTTTTATAGGTATAGACAGGCTTAATGCTGTAGCTTTTACCAAAAGTCTTTAACAGGTTTTTCAAGGAGTAGTCCTCCAGTAACAGCAGCTTGATATAGAGCTCCTTATTGGAACAACTTTTTAATAATTCACCCTGCTTGCTTTTTACCGCAGTATTGACCTTTTCATTTGTTCTTTTACACTGCCAGCCTGCAAGCCAGCCGGTAACATTTCCAAAACCGGCTTCAACTTTGTACCATACTCTCCCTCGGGCATCTTTAGCTTCTACAAGCAGTTCATAAATATCATTCTTGTAAGCTTTGGAAATTATTTGTCCTGTATCGGATTTATCCTGCCGTATATTGACCTCATCAGCCGTAACTTTAATATTCTTCATCACTATAACTGCAGGCTGAGTCTGAGCCCGGGCATATCCAATATCGCTGCAGGAGAAGAAAACTGTCCAGCAAAGAACCATAGCAAGTAAAAATGATACTCTTTTCATAAGCATACTCCTAATATACCTTTTTACCTAATTTTACCATTTAATTTGCAATTTGAAAATATTGCCTGGAACCTCCAGGGATAGAAACGTAAAAATGGCATGGTTATATGCTGACGCAAAAGGAGCAACTGTGCAGTTTGCAAACTACACGGTTACCCCCTTTGGCTAATCTGTTTTTTTATTATTTTGCAGCTCCAAGCTGAGGCCACACTGTTTCAATTTCTTTAATAGCTTTATCCTTTGTATAAGTCTTTGCTATATATCCCTGCATTATTTCACCGAACTTCTGGTGGAAGCTGTCCAGGGAATAGTTAACATACAGGTCTCCGGCCTTGTTATTTGAAAGGTAAGTCTGCAATTCGTTTGTGATCTGCATGTTAGGCATTGGAGCATCCTTGATAGGAGGAATTACCTTTGCAACATCAGAGAACCACTTCTTGCCATAATCTGAAGTATACAACCAGTTGTAAAGATCAAGTACATCCTGAAGCACCTTGGAATCCTTATAAATTCTGGTTGCCTGGTCAGCTCCTGCTGTAAGGAAGGCATCCTTTGGATCTTCTGATGTGGGGTATCCCGTAAAACCAATCTTTATGTCAGGATTAATTTTCACAATATCAGCTTCAACCCATGGTCCCTGACCAACAACCATAGCAGCTTTACCAGTGGCAAATGCAGCTATTTCTGCACTTAAATCAGTTTCAAGGGGTTTAGCATCACCATACTGTACTGTTAGATCAATAAATTTAAAGAAATTATCATTGATTGTAGGATAGTCCTTGAATTTAGCTTCTCCGGCAATGAACTTGTTAACCAGCCCGCCAACATCGTTTGGCTGTGCGGCGTCAAAGAAATGCATGAAAGCATGTTTGAATACCCACCACTCCTTATAACCTGTTGTGAAAGGCTTAATACCGGCCGCTTTAAGCTTTTCACATGCAGCTGACAATTCAGTTAAAGTCTTAGGTACAGTTATTCCGTTCTTTTCAAATATTTCCTTGTTATATATCATACCGAAGGTGTTCGCTTTGATTGGAAAGCCATAAACCTTGCCGTTGTATGACATATTGGTACGAACTTCATCTGTCATTGCTTTTGCCAGAGGTTGATCGGTCAGATCAGCTGAGTATTCTGCATAAGCCTTTATTTCGCCCCCTGCTGTTGATGCAAATACATCCGGCATGTCACCGGAATTGATTTTGGCTTTAAGCATGGTCGGATAATCAGCCTGAATGGTCTCAAGATTTACTGTTACATTCGGTTTGACCTTTTTGTATTCGGCAATGTACGCATTCATAGCTTCGGCATACTCCGGGCTGTTTACAAACAGATTAATGGAAACAGGCTCGGATGTGTTACCCTGAGGTGAAGTCTGTGCTGCCGTTGATGACCCTGGAGTTGTTTCTGCAGCCTGCTCATCAGTTTTTCCACAGCCTGCAAAAATACTGACTGTCATTAAAAGAGACATTGTTAAACATAAAATACGCTTTTTCATTTCTCTTCTCTCCTTTAAAAAATATTTTATTATAGACCTGAAAACAGGTTCTAGCCTTTAACTGCACCGCTGACAACACCTTTTATAATGTACTTCTGCATGAATATAAAGAACAGTATGGACGGGAAGACTGCAAGTACCATTGCTGTCATGGTGTAATGCCATTGAGTGTTATATTGGCCTACAAAGGTATAAGCCGCCAGAGTCAGGGTCTTGGTTTTTTGAGATCCGTTAACCATAAGCAAAGGTAACAGGAAGTCATTCCAAATCCACATTACATCAAGTGCAATAACTGTAGCTGATATGGATTTAAGTAATGGGAATATGATATTGAAGAAGGTCCGCAAGGTCGATGCACCATCAATATATGCACTTTCATCTATTTCCCGGGGGATTGTGCTCACAAATCCGGAAAAAATAAACACAGCCATAGGAATTCCGAAACCCCAGTACTGAACGCTTAACCCCATTATGCTCTCAGAAAGGTTAAGGGTTTTTGCCACTTTTAAAAGAGTTATCATTATAGTCTGAAACGGGATAAGCATCGGTACTATACAAAACAGGTATGCAAACTTTGTAAATCTGGTTTTATGTCTTGAAAGCATATAGCCTGCCATTGATGAAAAAAGTACTATACCAGCAATACTTATTGAAGTTATAAGAAAATTGTTCAGAAACAATCGTGGATAATTTATATATTTTACAACATAAGTATAGTTTTCATAAGCAAACTGCGTAGGTAGAGCTATAACATCCATAACCACTTCTCTGAAGGGTTTTATGGAATTGATTATCATCAGAATTATGGGGTACATAAATATAAATCCAAAGACCAAAAGCAGTATTTCCAGAATGATCAATCCAAGTCTGTTTTTTTTCATTAAAGATCAACCTCCTTGCTTTTAAAGCCTTTCATAATAATAACCGTAAGTCCGACAACAATAATGAAGAGTACCAGGGATTTTGCCGCACCATAGCCGTAATTGTTGTTCTGGAAGGCCTCACGGTATATGTCATAGGTAACGCTGTAGGTTGATCCTCCGGGTCCGCCTGCTGTAAGGGCCAATATAATATCAAAAACCTTAATGGAGTTTGTCAGTGATAAAAAGAGGCAGGTACTTATTGATGGCCCAAGCAGAGGAAGGGTTATACTGAAGAATTTTCTTGGAGCGCTGGCACCATCTACGACCGCTGCTTCAAGAACATCTTCGGGTACTGCCTGCAAACCTGCAATATATATTACCATATAGAAGCCCAGAGCCTGCCATACAGCCACTACTACAATGGATATGAAGGCCAGTTTGGGATCTCCCAGCCAGCTGAGTTCGAATATTCCCCAGCCTGTCAGTTCGGACAACGATGCAAAACCCTGTGAAAATATAAATCTCCATATAAACCCGACAATAATCATACTCATGATATATGGCACAAAGAATACCGCTCTCAGCAAGTTGGCGGTGAATAATCTCTTTACCAGCATGACTGCTAGTGCCAGTGCTACTACATTGCTGAATAAGATATAGAAAAAGGCATATTTTGATGTAAATATAACTGAGTTGATAAAACCCTGATCACCCGTAAATAAGGTTACAAAGTTTTTTACCCCGATAAAAACAGGTTCTTTTGCAATACCGTTCCATTTTGTCAGAGAATAAAACATACTCATTAAAAATGGTGTATAAAATAAAGCGCCGACAAGTATCAGGCAGGGCAAAACAAACAGAAATATCTCCAGCTTGTTTGTCTTTTTTTGTCCAATTGCTTTCATGTTGTAACCTCCATAATCAGTTGCGCAGCATAAGTATTATAAATATTGCTAATGTTGTATTGCTGTTCTATGTAGCATTTACTGCAGCTTAATTATATATGTATTTACAATCATAAAAAATGGACTAATCAGTTTTGTTTTACTGGATAAATATGAACAAAAAACTAGTATTAATATAAGCACTATTTGTTTAATATATACAAAACAGTGCATTTACCAATACTAGTCTCCTCAGACCTCCAGCCATATTTCCGCTATAGAGCGTTAGCTTTTTCTGTTTCGATATTCCTTTGGCGATACCCCGTGAAAGGTTTTAAAGGCTCTGCTGAAGTAATTGTTATCCATATAGCCTACCCGCTGGGCCACATCCTGTATTTTAATATTGAAATCCTCAAGGTAGACTGCTGCTTTTGTCATTCTTAGCTTAAGAACATATTCATATATACCGAAGCCAAACTGTTCTTTAAATTGCTTTGACAAATACTCCTTTGTCATGTGGTACTTGCTGGAAAAGGTGGTAAGGCTTATTTCTTCGGAATAGCTGTTATCTATATATTGTTTGATTTCTATAATTATATTGCTGATTGAGTAAGCATCAGGATTTGAAACACTTTCTACTATGCCTTTGAATATGTTATATATAAAACCGCTGAAATCCTCTGTCTTAAAGTAGCCTGAAAATATACTGCTATCGCTTATTTGAGGGATAAGCCTTCTCACCTCGGTTACTCCTTTTTCAAGAGCTATCTCCCTGAAGATTGTCATAAACTCAACGGTTATTCTGATTAAATCCTCCCTGCTAACATAGCCGTGCTTTTTGATGGTCTCAAAGTATTGTCCTATCAGTTCCTTTGCGTGTTCCAGATTCTTTTGATCAAAGGCTCGTGTAAAGAGCTCCTTTTTACCCAGTACCGAAAGCCATTTTGGAAGTGAATTGGAGTTAAGGACAGTAATAACATTCTGACTGTTATCCAGCAGATTAACATTGTTCAGCAGTTCCAATGCGTCATCATACGACTCATAAACAGCTTCGATTTTATCCCCAAAGCTGCCTACAGCACCGATGGTAAAAATGCCATATGTAGACCTGAGCCCTGCAATTACCCGTTCCACCTGTTCTGCCGTATAATCCTTCAGCCTTGACTGAGAGATTTCACTGTCCGACGCTCCAACTGGGATCTTTACTGTTAAGAGCAGCTGTTTGGGATTCTCGGCAATTGACAGGCAGGAGCTGCTTTGATCCCAGTATTGGGACACCAATGAACCTATTTCGGCTCCCATTTTAACGAAATCAAATTCTCCTATGGGATCATCATCAAACTTGTTCACCAGATAAATTACAACTATACCATAGTAAACACTGCCTGAGTTAGGATTTTTAGGCTCGGAAGAAAGCATCCTGGATATATGGGACACAGGATTGTATTGCAGCGAAAGACGTTCTCCGTCAAGTCTCTGTACCACCAGTTTCAAAACATTATCCAGTTCCTCTTCTATTACCGGCTTCAGCAGATAATCCACCACATTATATTTTATAGCTGTCCGGGCATATTCAAAGTCACTGTAACCGCTGATTATTATATATTTTGAGTTAGGGTATTCGCAGGATGCCGCCTTAATGAAATCCAACCCGTTCATAACAGGCATTTTCATATCAACCAAAACTATATCAGGAGTATGCCTTCTCATAATTTCAAGTCCAGTTCTTCCTTCAGGTGCCTCAAGAGGGGTTTCTATACCCAGTTCAGACCATTTTCCCAGAGCTGCTATTGCCTGCCGGGTGGGACGTTCATCGTCTATTATCAGTGCTTTATACATTGCTGGCCTCCTGTTCCGTACTTAAGGGTAAATACATGGTAGCGGTTGTGCCTGCATTTTGAGTACTTTCTATAGTCAAGTGTGCCCTGTTGCCATACAATAGCTTGATTCTGCCGTTGAGATTTCTTAAACCTATATTCTCATTATCCTCAAATTCCATATTATTGTTGCCGAACCAACCTCTGATTTCTTCCAGCCTTTCCGGAGTAATACCCTGACCGTTATCGGAAACGATGGCTGCAAGGTAACCGTTTTCTATATAAACATTGATCTTTATTTCCACCTGTTTTATGGTATTCTCCAGTCCGTGCTCTGCAGAGTTCTCTACCAGAGTGTATATTGATATCTTTGGAATTGTGACACTGCCGGCCTCTTCCGAAACTTTGATGTCGATTGAAAGGCGTTCCTCAAACCTGGCCTCCTGAAGCAGCAGATAATTCCTGATATGCTTCATTTCCATCTCAACGGTAACCATCCCTTCCTGCTTAAAAGCATAGCGCATATTAAAAGCAAGAGCTTCTGTCATTTTGCAGATATCCTTTTGCTGACTGGCTATGGCTTTGGCAGATATAACCTGAAGAGAATTATACAGAAAGTGAGGGTTTATCTGACTTTCAAGCGCTTTAAGCTGTGCATTTTTCTGATTGATCTCAGCCAGATAGTTTTCCTCAATCAGTTCGTTAATCTCACTTATCATGGAGTTATACCTGTTTGCCAGTTCAACGACCTCATTGCTGCCTTTTATTTCGACCTTTGTTTTAAAGTCGCCCTTTCCTGCTCTGCTCATCTGTTTCATAAGCTTCTTCAGTGATGATGTCAGAGGCTTTGTTATAAAGAAAATAAACATAACGGAAATGAAGGAAGCAATACAGATAATAAATATAAACAGGTTTCTGGTTTGACTGATTTTCTTATTGATAGTTTCAAGCGATATGAGCTTTACCATTTTCCAATTATTTTTTATACTGCTGACCAGAAGACGATTATCGATGACTGTTCCGTCATCCTGACCATCCACTGTTTTCTCAAGATAATCCGACATGCTATTGAGAACCTGAGGCTGTATAAGATAATTGTTGCTCACATAAAAAATCCTGCCCATATCATCATAAATACTGAGCATTTCACTATTTTCCAGAGAAAAATCGCTTATAATTTTATTAAGACCCGAGGTATTGCAGGTAATGGCTATAACCGCCAGCGGCTGCTTATTGTAAACATTTATTATTGTCCTGTATATGGTAAACAATTTATTGTTGGGAAAAGCTGCCTTTCCTTCACTGAATACTATCTCGGGCTTAATGTACAAATAGCTTTTATTATTAAGAGTTGCCTTGAACCACTGGGTATCAGTAATATTTACGTTATCCTGGGTCTGTATATTATTATTGGGGGCATCTTTGGTACCCCAAATGGTTCTTTTTGATATTGAATAGGATTTGTTGCTGCCAACCGCCAGAAGTTCAACACTGTACAAATCATTTCTGGAATAGTACATGCTTCGTATAAAGGAATTTATATAAACGTCATCACCATACTCAAATCTGTTGGTATCAAGTATATCCATTATACGGTTATCGAATCTTATATTCAGAGTAAAGTTTTTCATCAGTTCCATATAATCATCAAAGCTCTTGTTTACTGTTTCCAGCACCATTTCATTTGAATTGATGATTTCTGAGCGGATTATTTTTGTTGTGCTTATATAAAACAGCAGGATTGCTGCAATAACTATCAGAATTGTAGCTGTGGAGAAAACCAAAATGATTTGGTTTGAAAACTTTCTTAAAGGATTCTTTAACATTGATATTTCCCCTCTCTAGAAAGCATAAAGGACAGGACTTATCTAAATATACTGTTCCTGCTACCCTCAATTGTTACTAATATTATCATAATTTAAAATAGTGTACAACTAATGCAAAATTTATAGTGAATTATATAATAAAACCTGGTAACAGACAGCTAAGCTGCCTGTTACCAGGTTTTTCAGTCCATGCATATTTCATCCATAATCATCATTTAAGCGCTGCTTTCAAGGCACGTTATCCTGGCAGAAATTCTGCTTCTTACAGTTTATAAAAATTTTATCAATTAATTATTTGGCAGCTCCAAGCTCTTGCCATCCTGATTCAATTTCCTTTACAGCTTCTTCCTTTGTATATGTTTTCAGCACATATCCCTGCATAATTCCACCAAAAGTCTGGTGAAAGGTGTCCAGCGAATAGTTGGCAGACAAATCACCCGGCTTATTTTTTGAAAGATAGTTCTTTATTTCGTTTGCAATCTGCATATTTGGTATGGGAGCATCCTTTACAGGAGGAATAACCTTTGCTACATCCGTGAACCATTTCCTGCCATACTCTGAGGTATACAGCCAGTTAAACAGATCAAGAGCATCCTTCTGTACTTTTGAAGCTTTATTTATTCTTACTGCCCTGTCAGCACCTACAGCTAGTAATGCATCAGTTGAATTCTCCGTCGTCGGATAGCCTGTAAAACCGATTTTTATTTTGGGATTGAGATTTACTGCTTCCGTTTCAAAGGAGGGTCCCTGCCCCAAAACCATAGCAGACTTACCTGTAGCAAATGCATCTATTTGAGCTTTTAAATCTGTTTCAACCGGTTTCTTATCTCCATATTGTACAGTTAAATCAACGAACTTGAACCAGTTATTATTAATAGTCGGATAGTCAGAAATTTTAGCCTTGCCTTTGGAGAATTTCTCAACAAGTCCCTTAGTATCTTCGGGCTGTGCTGCATTCAAAAAATGCATAAAAGTATTTTTAAAGACATACCAATCCTTGTAGCCTGTGGTAAAAGGCTGGATACCCGCTGTTTTTAATTTTTCACAGGCTAAAGTGAGTTCTGATATCGTTTTAGGTGCATTTATTTTGTTTTTTTCAAAAATTTCCTTATTATAAATCAGCCCAAATGCGTTAAGCTTTAAAGGTATACCATAAACCTTTCCTTCTTCTGACATGGCTTCACGCGCTGAATCAGTCATTGCTTGAGCCAGAGGCTGTTTTGTCAAATCAGCTGTATTTTCTGCATAAAGCTTTATTTCCCCTCCGGCCGAGGTAGTAAAGACATCGGGTATATCTCCGGCTTTTATCCTTTTTTCAAGTTCTTTCGGATAATCAACCTCTACTGTTTCGGCTTTTACAGTTACATTGGGTTTAATCCTTTTGTACTCAGTAATAGCTGCTTTAACAGGTTCGGTGTATTCCTCCCTATTCATAAATATTTTTATTGAAACAGGGCCGTTACTTGCCGATGAGGACTTTGACTGTGATG
>JAQSXC010000295.1 GCA_029266335.1 Eubacterium sp.
GAGATTGATGAAATCCATCCCTATCCTTCATTTATCCTGGAGGATGGAAATGAATTCAGACTGGACAGAATATATCCGGGAAATGCGGGAAAGTGTGAAAAGTATTATGCGGATGGAAAGGTAAGTGAAGGTGTGTGTGGAGCCTTTTATCCGGAAAAGAATATCACCTACAAGGTTTATTTCGACAGGGACAAATTGCCGTATCTCGGGTTCTGGCTTACAGAAGGCGGTTTCAGAGGTGACTATAATTGTGCCATGGAACCGGCAAACGGGTTTTATGATTCAATTGCGGCTTCCAGTAGGAACAACGCGGTATATTGCCTGAAAGCCGGAACATCCCTTACTTTTGATCTGGAAATTGAATTAAAATAAGTATATTTCAGAACCGTTGAAGGCAATTACTGAGGTTGCGCCGGCATTCCTGCAGGTATGTGGATGGTAACTGTAGTCCCCTTACCCAAAACACTGCTGTATTCCAAACCATATTGTTCGCCATAGTACAGCTTAATCCGCTCGTTTATATTTCTTAAGCCGTATCCGTGAGTACTGCTAGTGCCGGGCTGCGGAGTCAGAATGTTTTTAAGCTGTTCAGGCTTCATCCCGGCACCGTTATCCTGAACCTGAAGGGTTATGACACCTTCAGATACATATCCTGTAATCAGGATAAGGCCGGACCTGTCAGTCTTCTGTAAAATCCCATGCAGGACAGAATTCTCGACTATTGGCTGCAATATTATTTTTAATGTTGTATACTGATAGACCTCCTCATCAACGTGTACCTGGAAATCAAATATATTTTCGAACCTGCGGTTTTGTATTTCCATATACATTTTGACATGTTCAATTTCATTTCTGATAGGTATTATATTACTTCCTTTACTCAAACTTAACTTGTAAAACTTGGACAGAGTCTGAACCGTATCGGATATTTCAGGCACATTGTTATTTATAGCCGACCAGTTGATCATATCAAGAGTATTGTAAAGAAAGTGTGGATTGATTTGAGCCTGAAGAGCCAGTAATTCAGCATTCTTAGCCTCCTGCCCGATTCTGTACTGTTCATCTACCAAAAACTTTAATCTTGCCGACATGCTGTTAAAATTTTCAACAAGTTCTCCTATTTCATCGTTACTCTTAGTTGTAATTTCAATATTAAAATCTCCTTTCTTAAGGAGCCTCATATTCTTTATCAAAAGAGAGATGTTTTTTGTTATGGAGGAGGAAATAACATATGCCAGTATATATGCTCCGGTGCCAATTAACAGGAACATCAAGAGAATTTGATTTTGAATTTCCTTTCCTACAGAGGTAATTTCACTGAAGGGTGTGACTGAGACCAAAGTCCAGTCGGAGTTGGGCAGCCTTTGACAGGCAAGAAGCACCCGCTCGTCTCCAAATTGTTGATTACCATAATAAATTCCGTTTTTACAGTATTCCTCAAGTGTACTGCTTCCGAGAAGCCAATCCATGTCAATTTTTTCAACCGAGGAAGAAATTATTTCATTTTTTGAATTTTGTATATAAGTAACGGAATTCTTTGTTGAGGATGCTTTTTTTAATATATCGTTCAGATTCTTTTCCAGAATATCTATTCTCACAAAGCCTAAAAAATTTAAATAGTTTGATTTGTCTAAAATGGCACTGATGGCCGAAACACGCTTTACTTCGGAATTATCAGGTTTTGTTGTGTAATCCTGTTCTGTAGTTTTTACCCATATAACCTTTTTATGATCTCTGGTGAAGTCCTCAAACCAGCCTGATTTCTTTGCATCCTGAAAGCTTAAAAAGTTAACCTTCTCGGAAGAATATAAAAATTCATCCTTTACGTAAAGCTTAACATTAAATACTTCATCCTGATTTTGAAAGGATCTCAAATAACGGGACAAATCCTGCATGTCAAGCATCTGAGAAGGAATGCCAAGTTGTTCAGGATCCTGACTGATGGTATTGTTTATTTTTTTATCAACAAGAAGTACATCAATAGTGTTGATTATTTTATCTATTTTATAGGACACAAATAAGCCCGACTGTTCAAAGGAGTGTTTGGCCGAATAACCCACCAGTGTTTCGACAGCCTCATATACCCTGAAGTTGGACATTACTGCAAAAATTCCGAAAGGTACTATTATCAGAAGCAGATAGGATATCAGTAATTTATTCTTTAGCTTTATGCCCGAAAACTTCTGTATAAGCTGTCTGGGATAAAAGTGCTTTTTCATATGCGCATCTCCCTGTATTCGGATGGAGTCATATTTGTATGCTTTTTGAAAATTTTAGTAAAATAATTTTGATCTGAATATCCTACTTTGGCAGCCACGTAGTATAATTTTACAGTACTGTCCTCCAGAAGTTCCCTGGCCTTTTCGAGCCTGAATTCGGTAATATGCTGGTTTAAAGTTTTTCCGGTTTCCTTCTTAAAAAGAACACAGAGATGGGAGTGGCTGATGTATAGTTTGTCAGATATGAATTTTATTGACAGCTCCGGATTGCTGTAGTTGATTTCAATAATTTTATATATATCGGAAATACTACGGCTTACACCCTCAAGCATGGTTATTTCAGAGAAATATGCCATAACAAAATTCAAAACAAAGGTTTCAACTTCATCGATAGTAGTAAACTCGGACAGTGTCTCCCATAAAACACTTTCAGAACTTGATGCCGAAAAAACAATTTTTTGCCTTGCTGCATGATTCAAGAGTACCAGAAGTATTTTAAAATACAGACTTTTTATGTTTGGTATCAGGGTATTGGTATTAAGCCGGATTGACCGGGTCAGCTCCTTGAGGTAGACAAGAGCCTTGTCATTATTTCTGTTGACAAGCAGCTCCTTAAAATCATTAATAATTGATTCCTTCAGTTCAAAAGTTAATGTAGGATTAAGTTCCGCTCTGGAATATTTGCCATAGCCGATGAAGAACAGCTGCTGGGAAGCTATAACTGCCGATTGGTAGGAAACCGGTATTTTCTGCAAGGTATCAACAATATTGCCCATGCCTATAAAGACCGGACATTTATCTTTTAAAGCTGAAATAATTTGTCCGGATAAATCGGATAATATATTCTCATTTAAATGTTTTATTTGGTCAATAACTATCAAGATCATGGTGTTAGCATCCTTGAAGCTGGAAAAGGTAGTAATTCCGCCGGCTAAAAAAAGATTGTGGATTTGCTCCTGCAGAGTCAGCTTTCCAACGCCTTTTGCAGACAATGAATCCCAGTCTCTGACGCCAAAATTAAATATAAGAGCAGCAAATCTTGTATCAGGTGTCACCTGAATATTGGAGATGTTGAGCCATTTTTCCATAAGTGTATTGTCCGGACTTGCTTGAATGATTTCCATGGGAAAATTGACCTTGAGCATATCCAGACTTTCCTTGAGCGTCAAATCCTTTTTTAAATCCAGAGCCTGTTTTTCCTTCTCCTGGGTACACATGGAGACGGCTTCCGATATTACTTTGGAGATTTCCTTCAAGTTAATGGGTTTCTCGATATAACTTACAGCTTTAAGGTGCAGGGCAGATTTCAGATATTCCTTGTCGGAATAACCACTCATAAAAATGACTTTGCAATTTGGAAGAGTTTCCCGCAGCTTTGTGGCAAGCTCAATTCCATCCATTCTGGGCATACGGATGTCAGTCAGCAAAATATCGGGTTTAAGCCCGGAGGCTTTTTCATATGCAGCTGCACCGTCAACAGCCTGTTCAACATGATCCACACCAAGGCTTTGCCAATCAAGATTTCTAATAAGACCATTTCTTACAAAGCCTTCATCATCGGCGATTAGAAGACTAATCATTCTGAACCCTCCATTTGATTTGTAGATTACCGTTTTAGCGTCGTTATTACTGTTTCTGCTGCCTTGAACCGGATTTAAGTATAGCATTTTTAGCCCGGATTGAGAAGGTGAGGAGAGCCTTATTTGCATTATTACAAACGATTTTACTAAAAATAAAACATTTGTCATGTATGATTAAAATAACGAATTTATACAATGCATTGATTTAAGTACAATATTCTGTATATTCAGAGTGCATCCTTTGGGCGAATTTTCCTGATGACTGCGTTGTCGTCAGTCGGAATAAAGCAATTATTCCTTCTTCCTCCGCCTTGTCCTCCAAAAAATCCACTCCAAATTATGCACCCAATATGCAGAATATTGTACTAATTACAACAGGAGGAATTTTCATGAGACTTATTCGTGATGTACTTCAGGATTTCAGAAGAAATAAAGTGATTTTATTTATGCTGCTTCCTGCGGTACTTTAATTTCAAGTTTTTCTTTATGTCGGGTCAGGCTTTTAACGTAACGAAAAACACATTCTTATATAATCTTGTATTTATTATTGTAAATACTTCACTGCAGATTACAGTTTCAATATTTTTATCGGAAATGAGAAACAAATATGTAAAAAAGACTACACAAACCTTGATGCTTATGCCTTATTTCATTTCCTGGGTTGTTGTAGGGGCCTTTATTTATAATATTTTCAACTACGAATTCGGAGCTTTCAATACGATTTTAAAATCTTTCGGATTTCAGTCTGTTGATGTTATGGGAATAGTGGGTGCCTGGAAGTATATTCTGGTATTCTTCAGTGCCTGGAATGGGGTGGGTTACGGAAGTATTGTGTATATGGCAGCAATAACCGGTATTGATAAAGAGTTGTATGAGGCATCGGAACTGGATGGAGCAAATATTTTTCAGCAAATCTGGAGAATAACCATACCAAGCATCAAGCCAACCATTATTATAATGATCCTGCTAAATGTGGGTTCTATCTTCAGAGGCAATTTCTCAATGTTTTATCAGATAATCGGAAATAATGGTCTTTTGTTCAACTCTACAGATGTAATCGACACCTTTGTATTCAGGTCTCTTATGAAGACACAGGAGGTTGGGATGGCATCAGCCGCAGGCTTGTATCAGTCAGTACTGTGCTTCGCAATTATTATGATTACAAACGGAATTATTAAACGGGTGGATAGTGAATATGCGCTGTTTTAACAACTATAAGATAAAAAAGACATCATTTGTCACATTTATTCGCCTTATGGCGGATTAGGAGTGGAAAATATCATCAATTTTTGTGGCTGCTATGCGGCTCATGGGGGTTAAAATGAGGATTAAAAGAGGCAAGGAACAAACAATATTCAATTTAGTCAGCTATACAACAGTTATCATATTTACTCTTTTGTGTGTTATTCCATTCCTGCTTGTCATATCAGGATCTTTTACAGATGAAGGATCAATACATACCGACGGGTATAGGTTTATTCCAAAACAATTTTCACTTAATGCCTACAGGGTGGCTTTTGCCATGCCGGGCAACATTATAAGGGCGTATGGTGTTACCGGAACAGTTACCGTTGCAGGAACACTCCTGGGACTCTTTATAATCTGCATGACAGCATATGCACTGCAAAGACCTCAATTCAAATACAGAAACGGCTTTGCATTGTATTTTTACTTTACTACCCTTTTCAGCGGTGGTTTGGTCCCATGGTATATCTTGATGGTAAGATATCTTCACCTTAAGAATAATTATCTGGCCCTGCTTTTCCCGGCTATGCTTACGGTATTTGATATCATTATCATGAGAAGCTTTATGAAGTCAATACCTGAAGCGCTTGCCGAATCTGCAAAGATTGACGGGGCGGGAGAATTCAGAATATTTGCACAAATATTTCTGCCGCTCTCAAAGCCGGCTCTCGCCACAGTGGGTCTGTTCATAGCGCTGCGCTACTGGAATGACTGGTATGCATCCATGCTGTTTATTACCGACAAAAAGATGTTCAGTCTGCAATTTTATTTATACAGCATGCTGACCCAGATGGAGTATGCGGCAAATGATGCGAAATCAGCGGGAATACTCATGGACCAATACCCTGCCGAATCTTTCAAACTGGCCATGACAATAGTGGCTACAGGTCCGATCCTGCTTTTATATCCATTTGTTCAGAAATATTTTATACAGGGTATGACTGTAGGTGCTGTAAAGGGATAAAACCGGAACAACGGCTTATCATAAAAGTATGGGTCTTTGCAGAATACATGCATTTTAGCCTTGCTAGCGTGGCATAACCTTCTGTATTCTTACGTAAGGGGCTCATTGAGGAAACAATTATAAGGGGGAATAGCGTGAAAGATAAATTTACATAAACATTGCTATTTTCACGCATCAAAAACCTGCAAGCAGGTTTTCATCACTATTTGTGTCGCTGCAATGCAGCGGATTGGAGGGTAATATGAAATTTAATTTAAAGCAAATCAGTCTGATATTGGTAATAGCAATGTTAATCACAGCTCTGGTTGGATGCGGAAGTACGGCAACAAGTGAAAATACTGCAGCTGCATCATCTTCTGTTTCTCAAACTTCTACCGCAGGCGAAAATACAGCTCCGGACATATCCAAGAAAGTTGAACTCAAAATATACTGTGTTGGAGATGCTTCACCCGGTGAGGGCTCAAACCTGGTAAGAGATGCAGTTAATAAAGTTATTGAACCTAAAATAAATGCAACTATAAGTACTGAATATTTGCCCTGGTCTGACTGGACAAATAAATATCAGCTGGTATTTGCTTCAGGTGAAGAGTTTGATGGCATATATACAGCGAACTGGGCATATTACCAGGCACAGGCTACAAAAAACGGCTTTAAGGAAATTACAAAGGAGGATTTGCAGAAGTACGCTCCAGAACTGTTGACCGATTTGCCTGAAATGGCTTGGAATCAGGCGAAGATAAACGGAAAAATATATATGATTCCAACAACCTTCAGTGAATTTCCTACAGTACATTTTACAGTAAGAGAAGACTTAAAGAAAAAATATAATGTTCCGGATATTACTGATTTGGATTCCTTTGGAGCATATCTTGATGCAATAGCCAAAAATGAAAAGAGTATGGTACCCCTTGATATTTCTGTAACCAACAACTACAGCGATTTTCAGCAGGTGTTCAATACACAGAATGAGTATGGAGTTGTAGGTAATGTATCCGAGAGAAACTTTGTATATAAGATTACAGATCCGGGTGCAACGATTGTAAATGTATATGAAACACCTGAATTCATGGCATTTGCAAAGAAAATGTATCAATGGAAGCAGGCGGGCTACTGGTCCAAAAATGCCATTTCAAATAAGACACCAAATGCTACAGCCTTTGAAAATGGCAAATC
>JAQSXC010000077.1 GCA_029266335.1 Eubacterium sp.
GTACCATACCTTTTACAAGATATGTATTACTATCTATCATATCAATTTCTTTCTCTTCATCATCATATTCATCCCTTAAGCTTCCGACGATTTCCTCCAGTATATCTTCCACAGTAACTATTCCTGCCGTTCCGCCGTATTCGTCTATTACAACCGCTATATTCCCCTTTTCCTTTTGAAATCTTTTCAGCATATCATTAATAGGCATACTTTCAGGAACCGATATGATATTACGGATTATGCCGTCAATATTTTTTGCGTTATTGCGTATTTTTTGTTCATATAAATCTCTTATGTGAATAAAGCCAACCACATTATCCTTATCATCTTCACATACGGGGTATCTGGTGTACTTCTCTTTTATGGCGGTTTCGAGGATACTATCATAGGAGTTGTCTTTGAATACGCAGACCATATCCAGACGTGGTATCATAATATCTTTAACGTTTTTATCGGTAAATTCGAAGATATTGTCAACATAGGTATACTCTGCCTTATCAATTAATCCGTGCTTATAGCTATCTGCAACAAGTATTTTTATTTCATCATCTGTATGGGCTGCTTCATGTTCTTCAACCATGGAATAGCCCATCAGTTTTAATATCAGGTTGGTAGTGTGATTAAACAACCACATAATGGGATAGGTGGCCTTATAAAAAAAGAGCAGTGGCATTGCGGTAGCTGTGGCAAATTTCTCTGAGCTCAAAATTGCCAGGGATTTAGGTACAAGTTCTCCCAGGACAATATGAAGACCGGTTATAATGAAAAAGCCAAAAAAGACAGATATAGAATGTATGGTGCTTTCTGAAAGCCCAAAATCATGTAAGAGGGGACCTATCATTTTGGATACGGTAGGTTCACCAATCCAACCAAGTGCCAAAGATGCTAATGTTATACCTAACTGACATGCCGATAAATAGTTGTTCAAATCGTCAACTACTTTATATGCATATTTAGCTGAAACACTTCCGCCTGAAGCCAGTACTTCAATCCTTGATTTTCGTACCTTAACCATGGCAAATTCAGCTACTACAAAGAATGCATTCATAAGTACAAAAAAGAGTATTAATATTATATTTAAAATTATTACCATTTATAAATTCAGATCCTTCCCAAAATATATCATGAAAAAAGTACTCTATTAATTATATATCTCCTATATAAACCGAAATAAAGCAACTAATAATAACCATTAAAAATACTTTTTTCATTCCTTCTTTAGTTTAATTTAAAGAATATAAGACTTACTTAACTATTTAAAAATCTGATATGCCAATTGACTTAAAATATTACATATATGTAAGCAGCATGAATTATCCGTCCATGCTGCAATGGAGATACAAATATTATTTAAAGTGCTCTACATACCTTAACCTTTGAAACCTTCTTTTCTTTAACTTCTTCAACTTTAAATACCAATTCTTCATATTCAATAATGGATTTATCACCTTTTTCGGGAATTCTTCCTAATTGTCCAGTAATAAACCCACTCAGGGTTTCATAATCGTCGATGGGAAGAGTCACACCTAACACGTCCTGAACTTCATCCAAACCAACAGAGCCTTTGATCAAGAAGGTATTTTCATCTATTCTTTCCATACATTTTTCTATTTCGTCATCCTCATCAAAGATGTTGCCGACTATTTCTTCTATCAGATCCTCCAATGTAACAATGCCGGCTGTCCCGCCATATTCATCAATAATTACTGCAAAATGATTCTTATTTTGCTTAAGCTCCTGGAATAATTCATCTGTTCTTTTTGATGCAGGAACAAAATAGGGTGGCCTTATTATTTCACTTATATTGAATTTATCTTTATTATTATCCTCGGATAAGTACTGTATCAGATATTTTGAATGCATTACACCTACAATATTGTCAATACTGTCCTCATATACAGGTATCCTGGAATATTTCTCGCTATTGAAAAAGTTAATGACTTCTGAAAGAGATGAATCAACAGGAAGAGAAGCAATATCAGTTCTGTGAGTCATTATTTCGGAAACTGTTTTATTATTAAACTCAAAGATATTATTAATCATCTCTTTCTCAGATTCTTCAATGGCACCCTTTTCTTCACCAACATCAATCATCATCCGTATTTCTTCTTCTGTAACCTGCTCTTCTTCAGCATGCGGATCAACACCAAACAGTCTTACAAAAAAATTTGTTGATACTGTAAGGAATTTTACAAAAGGTGAAGTGACAATGGATAGAAAGTTGAGTGGTGTAACCACGAAGAAAGAGATAGCTTCAGCTTTTTTCATTGCCAGCCGTTTCGGTACCAGTTCACCCAAAACAAGTGTGAAATACGACAATATCATTGTAATGATAATGACGGCAGTAGTTTTGAGAACATTTTCAGGTATAGGAATTTCCATGGTTTTAACAAAGTTAACCAGCCTGTCTGCAAAGGTTTCGGAAGCAAAGGCACTGGCTAGAAAACCGGCCAGAGTTATGCCTATCTGAATGGTAGCAAGAAACCTGCTTGGTTCACCCAGAAGCTTTCTCAAAATTATGGCTTTTTTGTTGCCCTCATCCGCCATGAGCTTAATTTTATTGTCATTCAATGATATTAAAGCAATTTCTGATGCTGCAAAAAATGCATTCAACACTATAAGAACTAATAAAAACAAAAGTTCTGTAATCAATTTTTTTCATCCTCCAAATTTACAAATTAACACCCTGATAAATCAAAAAAAGTCATAGTACGCCCGAAATACTCTAAGCGTCTTATGGCCTTGGATAAAAAAATGGCTTCAAATATACTTTTGTTTTTAAAAACATTTTTATTATTTGCGTATTACTATCCTCATCCCCTGGATCATCGTCCATACATTTCACCATCCTAAAAATAAATTACTGTTTTTGCTTAATTTACTATATTTACATATATGCTGTCAAGTTTAATAGAATTACTTAATTAGCCATAAAACTTTATAGCTTATAATTATGGCCCTTCTGCACTTGTTATCACTGAATGTTGTCAAGTAGCGGCTCTATTGCTGTTTTTATTGTTTTTCCCGAAATTTTTTTAATGCTGTATCATCGCTCTTTAATTGCAAGGGCATGATAGATACTACAATATGCTTATGTTTTAACAGTTCTCTCTGAATGTAAACCCCTGTGTAGTTATGCAATAATTTATGCCAGAATGATTTTACATTAAACTGTGGCAGAATAACCGTTATAATGTCTCCCTTTTTATAATTATACTCTTCAGAATCAATGAATCGGAGCAGTGGTTCTACTACTTTTCTAAATGGCGAATATCTTACAACCAGTGGAACATCAATTTTAATATGTGAATATTTCTCCCTGATTTTCTTTTCATATTCTTCGTCGATTGTAACACAAAATGCAACAACATTGTCGGAGATGGTCTTTGCATAACGTAAAGCTCTTATGCTGGACTTGTTCACACTTTGAATAGGTACAATGACTCTGTTTGCATACAGGTTTTCAGTGAAATCCATTTGATCAAGTTCTTCGTTTGTAACCCTCAGTTGCTCAGCAATAGCTTTATAATGCTTGTGTACCCTCAGCATTCCGATAATCAGTATTGGAATAACCAGTACAACAAGCCAGGCTCCCTCGTGGAATTTAGTTACAGCTACCACCAGTACTGCAGTTCCGGTAACCGCGGCTCCAAGACCGTTGACAAAGGCCTTCCAATGCCAGTGCTTCCCTTTTTCTTTAAACCATCTTACCAGCATACCCGACTGGGACAGGGTAAAGGATATGAAAACGCCTATAGCATAGAGTCCTACCAGACTGGTTACCTTTGCTTTGAATATAATAATCAGCAGTATAGCTGCAGCAGACAATGCGATGATTCCATTGGAATAACTGAGCCTGTCCCCCCTCATACTCAGCTGGCGAGGTGCATATCCATCCCTTGCCATAACTGCAACAAGAAGCGGAAAACCTGAGTACGCAGTATTAGCGGCCATCACAAGGATAATGAAAGTCGTAGCCGTAATATAGTAGAACATAAAGCCTCTACCGAATATCTGCTCGGCAAGTTGGATCAGCATAGCTTTTTCTCCAATCTCCGGCTGATAAAAATAAGCCAGTATTGAAGTTCCTCCAAACAGAAGTAAGACTATCGTAGCCAGAAGCAGAAGCACTATTTTTGCATGTTTGGGTGAAGGCTGTTTAAAGTTGGGCACGGCATTGCTCACAGCTTCGACACCTGTTAACGCTGTGCATCCGTTTGAAAAAGCTCTCAGCACAAGTATAATGGCTATTGGTTTCACTACATTTTGAACTGTGGCAGGTGGAGCGGCCACGTTTCCGTTATAGTTCACAAAACCCATTAGCAGCATGGCAAAAATACCGAAAATAAAGGCATATGCCGGTATACCAAAGAATTTGGAGGATTCCCGGATTCCTCTTAAATTACCTACCATCATGAACAAAACCAGAACAATACCGACAATAACAGTGTAGGGCTTCAGCCAGATAAATGCCGAGGTAATCTGCTCTACAGCTGATGATATGCTGACTGCAACCGTTAAAACATAGTCAATGGAAAGTGCGGCACCGGCGGATACACCTGCAATAAGTCCAAGGTTTTCCTTGGCTACCGTGTATGCGCCTCCACCGTTAGGATATTTATCAATAGTTTGCCGATAAGATAAAGTAAGCAATACCAGAAGACCGATTATGGCAAAAGAAATACCCGGCAGCTGTCCATAAGCCATTAATCCGATGGCAGGTAGCAGTACCAGCAGCATTTCCTGTCCGGCATAAGCAACTGATGAAATTGCGTCACTGGATAAGATTGGAAGTCCCCAAAGTATCCCATATTTTTCATCTTCAATGGCCTTACTTTTCAATGGCCGTCCGATAAGTACTCTTTTTAATTTTTTCAGCATTAATTATAACGCTCCTTTACATTTATCCTGCTACAATTAAAATTCCCCAATATAACTAAAAAGACTTTTAACAAATCATGTAAATGATTTATTAAAAGTCTTGCTTCCCAAACTTGGGTTATAAAGCCAGGCTTTTGCCGATTGTTGACTTTATAAATTGTAGCTACTCCCTTTTATTGCTTAAATATAGCATAAAAATAATTTAATTGCAAAGAATGCATTATATATTAATAGTGTCATTTATTAAGCTTAGCTAAAGGAATTGCTGCTAAATACAGAAAAAGAACCAATTTAGAATTATTTTGCCAATTTTAGCTAAAATCCTTATACATCAATATTATTTACGCTTTGCCCTCTTGAAATATATGGAGGATATGTATTTGTATTTTCAAGAGGAATTTCTCTATTATCAAACAATTCATAATTTGGTGTTGAACTTGCTGATATATTATTAAATTCAACAGGAAGTCCAGGAGATGAATAAAAACTTTGTCCTGCCTGTATTTGAAAATGCAGATGCGGTTCGGAGCTATTACCTGAATTGCCACATTCCGCAAGCTTCTCTCCAAGTGTTATATTCTGCCCGACAGAAACAATAATACTGTCCGGTTTTAAATGTGCCAATAGAGAGTATTCATCTTTGGAATGCTTAACAAGTATGTAGTTTCCTCGAATATCACCAGCAGCACATATAGCCTTTCTATCCAAGGTAATCTTGCTGTCCGGGTTCCCATTGCCCACTTCAATGACAACTCCATCTGCCGGAGCAAATATATCCTTCCCATAGCAATAAAATGAATCGGGTCTCGTTTCTTCGCCATTAAAACTTTTTCCCGTTTTGTCTAAAATGACAAAGTCATAGGCATACCGCTGCGTTGGAATTTCCCATGAATGAGATTCCTTTTGTGTTACCCCGCCATTGACCACTGTCCAAGTTCCATGAAAGGGTAAAGAATATTTAACGCTACTCGAATAATTATCTTTATCGGGAAGTTTCCCCTGATATCTATATTCCAATTTTATAATTCCCCACATCTGTTTTAGAGATTGCAGCAGAATAACAGGTTTCATCCAAAATCACCTCCACTTGCAAAAATTTCTTATATCAGTTTGGGTTATGCTCATGTGGTTATATATATGATTAATATGGTTATATTTATGGTTACATTTATTATGTGTTACATTCATCTTATTTTTCATTTATCTAAAATAGACTGGTTGCAAACTATTTAAGCTCCAAATCCCAACGTTCCTCAATGACAGGAACACCCCACTTTTCATTTTCGCTGGTCTGTGTCAGTTGAAATCCTGCGTTGGAAATATAGGTATCTTGCCGCTTGCCGCGTAATTCCGGTTCCAAAAAGAAATAGTGCAACTGTGCTATAGCTTTATCTATATGAGTAATTGCTACACAGCCGGCAGGGTTACCGTTATTCCCTAAAAGGCCGTATGGTTAAATTGGTAGTTGCAATAGTCAGATACTTTTTAACTATATTCATTGCGCTGCAAACTTTCTCACGTTCCTCCTCTTTTAAATTTGACAGTAATTGCTCAATTTGATGATTTGAGCGATTATTTAACTCGTGAAACTCATGCTCACCTTCTTCTGTCAACCGTATTTCGCTGACACGGCTATCGGTATTGCGTGTGTGCCGTGTAATTAATTTTTGTTTTTCAAACTTTGCTATAATCCTGCTCAAATAACTGCGGTCAATCTCCAGCAGTGAAGCCAGTTGATTGGCAGTGCAATGCTCCGTTTTGCCGATTTCAAATAGTACACGTGCCTCGGTCAGTGAGTATCCTGAATCTAATATGTGCTTGTCAAGTAAACCGAGAATATTGGTATAAAAACCATTAAACCCTCTGACATCAGTAATAATATCCATGTTCTGCTTCATAATTTTCTCCGAAATAAAATAGTTGACTTTGTCCATTATTGTAGAATTTTTAATGGATTAAGTCAACTATTATAACTCAGCATATTTGCAGCTAAAAATTCTGCTCATGAAAACATTTATAATCAGGCACTTGCGCTGATAGCAGCGGTAAAGATTTTTTCAATCAGGGACAGTGCACCTTTATAACCCACATATGATCTTGACAGAACTACTTCATATGAGGACGGAAAGCTTATCTCAACTATATTCCCTTTTAATTCTTTTGCAATATCCCTGTCCCAGGTAGTTCCAAATATAATAGCCGGTTTTTCTGCAGCGGTACGCAGAGATTCTTCAATCTGATAACCATCTTCTAAAAATTCAACCTCCAGACTTACGTCCCGGTCAATATTCCGGAACTCTTCACGAATCTGTTCCTTATATTCCTCCGGCGTGTTTTCAGTAATAATTTGTTTCACTGAAATAAGCCCCAGTTGTTTTACTAGAAATTTTGTGATGGATAGACTATAGATACTGTCACTGACAACAGCAAACCTGGCCGGCACACCCCACCAGTATTCAGAATAGAAGTCGGAAAAATCCTCGAGATATTTATAATAGCTTTCTTCCTCTTTTTTAATAAATTCTTCTGTGAACTCAGAATTCAAGCCGGCAAACTTTGAAACTCTACGCAAAAAATCCGAGGTTTCCAGAGCACCTATGGGAATTGCAGGTATATGCAGGTATTGCTGATGGTACTTAGCCTTCAGATGTTCTGCAATTCCAAGTCCCACCCAGGGCGATATTATCAGATTGAAGGCCGCTTTGGGAATATCCAGCCATTCACTGACACCTTTGGAATCGTGCCCGAACAATATATTTACCTTAAGGCCGATTCCCTCCAGAATTCGTTTGATTTCACCCAGATCCCCCCGCCAGTATGTATTTTGATATGGAACCTCAGTCCATACATTCACAGTGTTTTTAACTTTATCTCCATGGTAGTCACCTATAAATTGATCTACAATAGCACGCACAACTGTTTCATGACCCACCAGATTATTACCGTGAAAACCACCGGTCTCGGCATATACAATAGGTATACCTTTCTGCTGGAATTCACTTACGACTGAAGGTACATCATCCCCTACTATGTCAGGAATGCAGCCGGTAAGTACAACAAAGAGGTCGGCATCCATAATTTTGGTGGATGCCTGTATCAGCTCTCTCAGACGGTTATCACCACCGAATACCACCTCGTTTTCCGAAATATTTGCACTTGGAGGAACTGCTCCGCCGCTGTAGCCTCCACCCTGAAAACCGTTATAAAATGCAAGACTTACATACTGCTTATCAGCACAGCCGGGTCCGCAGTGGGTTATGGGTATTACTCTGGGTATGGCAGCTGCCGTATGCATTGCACCTATTGCACAGCCGTAGCGCGGCCGGCTTATGGAATTTGTTTTTGTGTCTTCAAGTAATGACATCTAATTTTTCCTCCATTTCAATATATAATCCTGTCATATTATCAATCCTGATAGATCAGTTCGGGATTCCTTGCAATAATATAGGGATCGGTCTGTTCAAGCCACCATTTTGTATACGGCAGCTTTACATGCCTGGAGAGATCCTCATGAAATTTCCTGCGCTGCAGGATTTCCAAAATAGCGTTGCCAAGATTCATTATCCCGTCATAACCTACGGCAATATGCTCATCACCCAGAGGCGCAGCAGGGATTCCCAGCCGTGATGCCAGAGGGGCAAGTCCATTGTGCCGTATGAGTATAAAATCCGGATTTACCCTTTTTAACAGAGCATAAAACTGATGCTGCTGCCTGTTGCTGACACTGAAATTTTCAACATCCCCGTAGTTGTCCACCAAAAATGCCAGGGAGTCCTGAGCAGGATCTTCACTGTCATATATGGGATCATGATGAAATACAAGTGAGCCGTTTACTTCAATTCCAAGCTCCCTCATAACGGCAATCAGTCCGTGGGAATAGGCAGAACCTGTGGCTACATAGCCTTTTTTACCCTGCAATTTGATTTTTAAATCAGCTATAAGAGGCTTGATTCGTTCATGCTCTTTTTCAATATATCTTTCAGCCAATTCTTCACGGTGAGTCAGCTTTGCCAGTCCACGGAGCCATGCATCGGTACCTGCAATTCCATAGGGCTGAGGAGCCTTTAATTCCGGTACACCGAAATTCTGTTCCAGCCCCTGGGCAAGATAGGACGATAATGTGTTGCAAAAACCAACGGTGGCAGCCGCCTCTGACATTTGTGCCAGATCCTCCACCGTAGCCATGTCAATCACATAATTTACACGCAAATTCAATTCCTTCAGCAATGGAGTAAAGACATCCGACCCCCAGAGATTGATTACATTGACCAGATCTTCCTGCTTTTTGGAACTTTTTCTCACGATATCTCTTAAAATACCATGCTGTGTTGAATCAAACCCTGTACTCCAATGCTTTGAGCGAAAACCCTCGCAGTGAAGTGGCACTACCGGAATCCGGTACTGTTCGGCATATTCGGCAGCTATGCTGTCTATATCATCACCAATTATCCCTGTGGAGCAAGATGTCCCGATAAAAACCGCTTTCGGCTGGTAACGTTCAATTACGTCATCCAGTGTTTGTTTAAGCTTATCAATCCCACCGAACACCATGTCCTTTTCAAGGAGATTGGTTGAAACTATTTTCAGGTTTTCAACAGGCAGATTCCTCATGGCAAGACCATTTCTGTAAATGGAATTATATATGGTCTGGCTGACGGCACAGCCAATTGGCGAATGCTGTATAAGCACCGCATCACGGACGTTGCCGGCCTGACATTCGACCATCTGCTCACTGCAGACCGAGCCCTGTGTAAAAGGCCCTCTTACCTCACACAGCTCACAGACTTTCCCTTTTCTACCTGTACATTTTCTGGCATACCCGGATTCTTCGGCAAGGCTGTCTGCATTGCCGTCCCAGCCTATGATGGTACCCAACCGCTGCTCGCGGCTTTCTACTGCAGTTGTAGCTAAATTGATTCTCTTCATAAAACTTCACTCCCCTTACACTTTTTGAGTTCTATTGTTCGGTAATGACAATAAAAAAGACTGTTTATAAGTATATGAGATACTTAAAACAGTCTCTGATAAATTCAGTCAACTTTATTACGTTTGTTTGCAGTTCATTTTTTCACATTTTATTTTTCCGGAATGCATTTAAATACAAAAACTCGAAAATATATTATGCATATATATTTAATATGTTAATATTAGCATACAATGTATTTTTTGTAAATCCAAAAATTTTAAATAAATATGCAAAAATCTGAAAAAATACTTAGCTGAAATATTGAGGAAATAATTCCTGAAAACAACTGTTAGTACTAGAAAAAAAGGATATTTTCATATGTTAATAGTGAGTTTCCTGATTGATTTGTTTTTTGAGTTGATTTATTAATTGTTTTATAAGTTTCTTGATTAGTTGTTTTATCAGAATTGTGTAGTTCGTTTGTAGATAAACTAAAGTACAGGGAGAACAACATGAAAAGTTTATTAAAAACCGTATTTTATTTAATTTTTATATTTTTGTCCATCCTGTTTATTTTTTATGGAAATAGATATATATGCCATAGTCAGTATAATAAGGGTGTTATCTATGAAAGAGAGGAAGAATTGAATTACCTTGTCTTCGCAGAGGTAATGACCATTGATAAAATCATAAGAGATACATCGGATCCCTCAAGCAAAAAAATACAGTTTAAAGCTAAAATATTCGGCGATAAAAACAATAATGAAAGGTTAATAATCGGAACACAAATAATGGACAGTACAGACAAAAATGTTGTACAAGTCTCCTCCGGAGACAAAGTAGTTCTTTTACCCATGGATGAAGAATTGATTTTTCAGTATTATTACCGTTTTGATAAAATTATTATATTAGGAGTTATTTTTGCAGCATTGGTTATATTGTTGGGAGGCATAAAAGGAATAAAAACAATTATTTCACTGGCTATGACCTGCCTGTCCATATTTTTTGTATTTATACCTGCCATCGGAAGAGGTTATAATATTTACTTTTCCTCCTGCATTATATGTCTGTACATTATTATTACCACTTTTATAATTGTATACGGCTATAATAGGAAAAGCCTGGTAGCGGCTGCAAGCTGTCTCACGGGGGTGGTGTTTTCAGTTATATTCACCTATGTAATGGACAGCTGGATGAAGCTGACAGGATATATTAATGACGAAACCTATATGTTGGGAAATATATACGGTATTGAAGATCTGGATGTAAAAGCCATAATATTTTCCATGATTACCATAGGCGCTATGGGTGCAATTATGGATGTTTCAATGTCAATAACCTCCTCATTGCATGAAATTAAACTTAGTAATGTTAATATTACCAGTCTGTCTCTTTTAAAATCAGGCATCTCCATAGGGAGAGACATAATGGGTACAATGACAAATACACTTATTCTTGCCTATATCGGAAGTTCCCTGATTGTCGTTCTGATTTATGCTGGTTCAAATTATTCTCTGTTGAGCCTGCTAAACAAAGAGGAGTTAATATTTGAATTCCTGCAATCCCTTATAGGCAGCTTGAGTCTTTTGCTGACAATTCCTATTACTGCTGTCATATCTTCGATCTTTTTTACAGATAAACATCCTGAAGAAACTAAGCTAAAGAGACTCCCGGCAGGATCAAACCGCTTCACCAAATTTCAATAGTCTTGAACTGTTTAACAATACCATAAATGCTCCGATATTATGAAGAAAAGCTCCCAACAGTGGAGTAACAATGCCTGTGCCGGCTAATAGCAGCATTACGGCACTAATAGATGATGCAATTACTAAATTTTGATAAATTATGCTTTTGGTTTTTCGTGACAAGCCAATTATAAACGGAAGCTTATCAAGTTCATTTCCCATCAGTGCTATATCTGCACTCTGAACAGCTATGTCCGAACCCATTGCTCCCATAGCCACTCCTACATCAGCCTCGGCTAAGGCCAGCGCATCATTAATCCCGTCCCCGACAACCAAAGTTATACTATTTTCATTTTTTTCCTGCTTTACTATTTCAAGCTTGTCTGCCGGGAGACGGTTTGAATATACCTCATCAAGAAATAGTTCATTTTTTATTGCTTCAGCTGCTTCCTTACGGTCTCCGGTTACCAGTACAACTCGCTTGATTCCCAGCTTCCGTACCGAAAGTACTGCTTCTCCAGCTCCGCTGCGCAAATAGTCTGCAAGCAAAATATACCCCAAAACTACTTCCGCACATACCACCCATACTACCGGCCCATAGTGAACAGGCTCTTCAGGGAGTGAAAATCCACTGTTTTGCAGCCAATTTCTGTTACCTAAAAGCACTCTTCCCCTTTCAGTATCGGCAGTAACACCAAGCCCGGCGCTTTCCATAACTTTTTCCAGTTTCTCAAAGGACAAATCCTGGGCAGCTCTGATAATTGCTCGGGAAACAGGGTGTCTTGATGCCCAGGCTGCAGATGCTGCAACACTTAAGAGCTCGTCTCTGCTTGCTTCCCCTGACGGAATAATATCAATAATATCCAGATGTCCCACTGTTAAAGTTCCGGTTTTATCGAAAATCACAGTTTTAACATCCCCAAGCACCTCAAGAAATTTGGAATTCTTCAATAAAATACCGTTTCGTGAAGACACAGCCAGAGCTGCTATCATGGCAGTGGAGCTTACCAGTATTTGAGCACAGGGACATGCAACTACGAATACTGCTATAACCCTGTTCATATCCTGTGTGAGAAACAGTACTCCCAGGGCAATTATAATTACCAAAGGCAGATAGAAGGACGAGTAGCGTTCTATTATTCTCATTGCTTCGGTTTTTGATTGCTCGGTTTGTTTTAATAATTCTAAAATCTTACTAAGAGAGGTTTCACCGACTTTTTTTGTGACCTTTACTTTCAGGGTACCATGTATATTCATGGTACCAGCGTAAACCTTACAGCCGGCATAAACATCCTCAGGTACTGTTTCACCGGTCAAGGAGCTCTGATCAATTGAGGAATGTCCATCCAATATTTCTCCATCCACAGGAAACATATCTCCCGGTCTTATCCGTATTACATCACCAGGTGCAAGTGTTTCAGCTTGAACTGTTTGCTCTCCATACTGAGATAGAAGACAAGCTTCCTTTGCCTGTAATGTTTTTAAACCTTCAATTGCTGATTTAGCGCCGAGAATGCTTCTCTCCTCAAGAAAATGCACAACTGACATAATAAGGGGAATCAATATGGCAATCTGATAATCACCCTTAGCCATGGAAGCAAGGAGAGCAATACTTACCAATTGTTCCATCAGATATTTGGACGAATGACCGATAAAACCTTTGATGGCCAGTAAAAAAATATTAAAGCTGGATATTATGGCTCCTGTGCACATTATAATTCCGGTTATACTCTCAAATTCAGGGAAAAGCCGGCGGTGAATTGCTCCGGCTATCCATATGAGTCCCGCAAATAACATTGTACCGATTTGCAGAGAAATCCTTTTTTGTTCTTCATATGTCAGAGCCGATTCAGCAAACTGTTCAGCCTGCTGCCCTGCTGTTCTGATTGTACTCTTCACTATATACCCCTTCTCTCTATAAGGAATGAAATTCAGACTATGGCAGAATTATGTTTTCCCCGCTCTCTTCTTTTGGAACCAAAATTGTATCGGCGATTTTTTTCATTATATTTTCAACCTTTTCGCGGTATAGACGCTCATGTACAACCTCAGGATTCTTCCTGTATTCCTCAATTACGCCATAAAACTGCGAAACGTCGGAATTAGCCTGTGCTATCCTTTCAAGCTTATATGATTTCGCACCTTGAATCATTGAATCTCGTTCAGCTACAGCCTGGGGAATTACCTTTTCCTTATAGCTTTTAGCCTCCTGTATTAGAGTTTCATTCTTGACATTTGTACTTGTAACCTGGTCAAAGGCATCCTTGACCTCATTGGGGGGCTGAAGATCTGTAAATTCAAGTGCCACAAGCTGCACTCCCAGTCCGATTTGATCTGCACGTTTCTGGACTTCTTCCAAAACGGCTCCCGCAAGCTCCTTTTTTTGATCGGTAAGTATCCTATCTACACTCATAGAAGCTATTTCTCCTGTTAATGAGCAGGTCGTAAGTTCTTTCAAATTTTCTTCAGGCTGCTCTACACCTAGAGTATATCTAACAGGATCAGTTATTTTATATTTGAGCACAGCATCCAAAATAACTATATTATTATCACCTGTTAATACACATCCGGTTTTAGAAATATCTTTAATAAAATCATAAGTGTACAAACTGTCTATTTTTACTTCCTGTACCTTCTGCACGGGTATGCGGATCACCTTGTCCATCAGGAATGGAAGATTGAAGTGAATACCAGGCTGAAGAACCTGTTCCGCGGGAATATCTCCTACCAGTTTACCGAAACGTAAAACAAGTGCTACCTCACCGGATTGAACAAATGTAATTCCTGAAAGCAAAATTCCAATAATGACAACAATGGCTATTATTTTTATATATAAAGAAGAGCTTTTTAAACTTTCTTCAATTACAGAAATTTTTTGTGTGTTCATATTCACCTCATTTTTTATCACTTAATACATCAAAAGGAGCACTGTCATTTCTGAAAATTACAGTGGATTTATCACCTAAAATTTTCTCTGCAGATTCCAGCCTGCGGAGAAAGGAATAAAAAGCGGGATCTTCTTTTTGAGCGTCAGCATAAACTTTTGCAGCTTCAAGTTCGGCTTCTCCCTTGATTTTTGCAGCTTCATTCATGCCTTGTGCTTTAAGCTCTGCAACCTCTACGTCAGCCTCATTTCTGATTATACTGGCATCCCTTTCACCCTGTGCTTTTATCTGTTCTACATATTTGAGCCTTTCCGACCGCATTTGCTCAAATACGTATTCCATATTTGTTTCGGGCAACCCCAGCTTTTTCATGCCGACCTGGGTAACCTTTATACCATATCTGTTTAAAGCCTGTTCAGATACTTCGGATAATATTTGAAACTCAATCTCATCAAGCTTCAATTCATTTTTGTTTGTAGAAACAAGTGCTGACAGGTTGAATCTGCCGAGTACACCATTTTTTGAATTGGTTACAAGACTGTCCAGATTTGCTTCTGCTGCTTCTCGGCTGGCTGTGCTCTGGAGAAACTTGAGAGCATCATCAATATTCCAGACCACATAAGTTTGCAGTATGACATTTTTCTTGTCATTTGTCAGGGTTTCAATAAAACTTGTATCATAATAATGCTGCCTTTTGTCAAATGTGTATACTTTTTCGAAGGGCCATGGAAGCTTAAAATGAAGCCCTGCTTCATGGACAACCTCTTTTGGCGCACCAAATCTTGTAACTACTGCAATATTTCCTTCGTTAACAATAAAAGCAAAGGCATAAATCAAAATACAGAAAATAATAATGCCCCCGGCAATCCAACGTACCCATAATCTTTGGGTTTTATTATTTTGAATCTTCACTTTTAACATCTCCTTCCAGAGTATCGGAGTATTCTTCAGGACCCAATTTATTTTCAGTTTCGCTCTTCTCTGTTTTTTGCCTGATGTCGAGCCATATACTTCCTTTTCGGAGATTAAGATTTTTATCCAGCAGAAACAATTTTTTGCCTGAAAGTGTATTCTCCAGAACCTCCAGCCATTTCCATTCCTTATATATGCCAGGGCCCAGCTGATAGGCGTTTTTTTGATATGTATATTTTGCAGCATCGCTATTAGCCTGACCTTTTCTTGATATGGACTCTACCTGTGAGACTTTTATCAGCTCATTCCTGTCCTTTTCAGCTTTAGGTATTGCGGAATCTGCATAGGACTCTGCATTTGTAATAATTGTCTTTTTTTGAATATCGGCACTGACAATTTTCTGATATTCCCGTGCAATTTCGGTAGGAGGATGTATACTTGTCAGTGCCACATCTGTTACTTCTATACCAAGCCTTTGATCTTTACTGATTTGCTGAAGCTTTAGTGCAACGATTTTAGAGAATGATGAACGGTTTAAACTTAACAGCTTGTTCAAATCTGTTGTAACAGTCTCATTTAACAGTATTCGATAAGCCTCTGCCTTTAGTTTTTCTTCAGGATTATCATATTGCAAAGTATATTCGTACAGATCTCCTATTTTATAAAATACCTGCATATTGATTGAAACCAATTCCTTACCGCCTCCGAGCAGGAGCTTATATTCTTCGCCGTTATGCCCCGCCGTCCATAGATAGTCACCACGCTGCTCCGATTCATAACCTACAGTGAAGCTATTAATTTTATAGGCAGGATATATTTTAACAGTCTGGATTGGCCAGGGCAGCTTAATATGAATTCCGGGAAGCAAAGGCTGTCTGCTCTCAATTTTTCCCAAGTTATATAGAAGGCCTTGTTGTTGGGGATTTATTTGTACAAAAGCAGTCATCCCCCAAAAAAATATTCCTATGATAAGCGTTATCATAAGCAAGTTGTGCCTTATGAAACGTATGGTCCAGGTTGATCTGAAAGAAATACCCGTGTTGTTTTCCAATTCTGTCAGAAGTTTATTGATGGGGTTTCCACCGCTTAACAGAGCAGGTAAAACATATAAATTTAATTCTATGCTTTGCTTACAGCTGCCGGCAAGTAGTCTTTTAACGGCTCGAAAGAGAATTTCCAGGAAAATAAGTATCAGTAACATACAGCTAATATAGTTAACCCAGCGTTCAATCTGACCAAATCCAAAATATCTGATGATTAGAGCCACGCCTGTTATAAAGGACAGCCACTGACAGCCACTGAAGATTTGTGAAAGCATTTTATATTCATTTTGGCTTTCTTCATTATGCTTGAACAGATTTGTACTCACCAAAAATATAAATGACAGGACCATACTAAATATACCAATCAGGATTGGAGGTCTTTGGGTATAATCAATTATACCGATTCCTGAAAAAACAAGTACTTCTGCAAGAATCCCGATGATAGCTGAGAATGTCAGGGCCAGAGGATATTTTATACTACAGAATTTATCCAGTTCTTTTACAGGATCCACAACTTTTTCAGGCTCATGGTTTTTTACTGAATCCACTGCTTTTTCAGGCTCATCCTTCATTACAGGATAAACCTCTTTTTCAGATTCGTCCTTTTTTATCGGATCAATAACTTTGTTATTATTCAATAACCCTTCAAGCTTTCCGAAACGAAGATAATTAGAAATTATGACTGTTATAAACATCTGAAGAATCCCGAATTGGATTATACTCAGCAAATAGTAATTTGATCCCAGCCAAATTGACATGATAAACAGAAAAACGCATCCAATCCTGTAAAAGTACAGTAACCTTGTATTTTTGTCCAATATTATTTTATCCTCAGGCAAGTAATCAGCTCCCCTCCCAAATATCCTTTTTATTCAACTTGAAATATCCATATTATTACATTAGATATTATTTTACTATATAATCCATAATTTATCAAATAATATCATAATTACTATTTATATACATAAATATGGTATAAAAAGTCGACTTTGCTTACGCAGATTTGAAAAAGGATAAAAATAGACTGTAAAACTGACTGACTTTGTGTGATTGTAATCCATGCTCTTTATTAATTATAACTGCAGGTATACTCACATTGTCACTGAATACCAGGTACTGACTTGTTTCTTTAATGTATAGCCGCAATTTAAATATAATGAATATGCTCTTTTATTGATACTGGCCACAAACATTTCCGCATTTACATAGCCCCTGCTCTTAAGATGTTGTTCGATGGTTTTGAGTGCAAGTTTACCATAACCATGTCCCTGCAAAGACGTGTTAATTGAAAGGGCAGAAATCTCCGGTATATCTCCATATTCAATTTCATACGTCCCATATATAGTGCCATCTTTAACAAATAGTCCGGCTTCTGCGTCCGGGTCTGTCAGAATCCTCTCTATTTCATATTCATTAATCAATATGGAAAGCGGTACATTTTTAAAAGCTTCATTGTGAAGCTTTATATAAATTGAAGCATTAGCTTGCGTTAAAAACTGTATACCAAATATATTTGATATTTTTTCAGTTACGAAGTCCTTTATTAATATATTGTAATCCGTATAGTAGTTAAACATATACCTGCCAATGCCAAAATAATTTCTATCCAAAACGACAGCATTGTCCTTGCAGGTAAAGTATATATGCCTGGCTCCCTTTGATACCGAAGCATCACAAGCAGCTTCCACCACCTCTTCAAAGCACTCACCGTTCATACTTTCACATATAATATAGCAATTTCCCTGAGTATTAATTTCTGTATCAATTATCTTTATTCCGGCTATGATGATATTTCTCCTATAAATTAATTTCATTTTATGTTATCCACTGTCTTATGGCAAAATTATAGCATAGCGGATAGTAATTGTAACTATTAGTACCAATTTTTATCATCTTAACAGTTAAGAAAAGTAGAAAATCAGACGATATTAGTATATAATGATGATATAGTTTGTATTTCTCATGTTATACATTATTTTTGTCAATATGGTGGAAAGGAGGACAGCATTTGAAAAAAAATTTATGTTCAAACACATCAGATATTACAGCATTTAGGATGCAGTGTGAAAGACTTAGAAAACTGGGCTTTACTCTTTTTTTCAAATGGGAAATGTCTGATGG
>JAQSXC010000078.1 GCA_029266335.1 Eubacterium sp.
TTTTTTATGCAGACATTAATTAATGACTTAGTATAGAATTTCCGAACCCTCGTCTATGATGCTGTTTATTATTTTGGAGGAAGGTTGTTTATCTGTAATTACAGCCGTTAAGTCCTTAAAAGAACTCAATTTGTAAAAATGCGACTGATTGAATTTACTGCTGTCACAGAGAAGTATTGTGGATTTTGAGTTTTTAATCATGTGCTGCTTAACAAGAGCTTGAACCTGGTTAGCCTCATAGGCTCCGTCTTCGTTTATTCCTCTGCAGGAAATTATTGATAAGTCGGCATGAAAATTATCTATAAAGCTTCCTGTAAATTCTCCAACCACAGAAGTTGAACCGGGTTTAAGCTGACCTCCTGCAATAAAGGTTGTTATTGAATCCATTTGGGCCAGTTCGAGAGCGGTTTTTACTCCGTTGGTAACCACTGTAAGATCTGAATATTTTTTAAGCAATGGACATAAATTACTCACAGTACTGCTGGAATCAAGAAAGATTGCATATCCGTTTGAAATAAAGTCAATAGCAAGATTGCAAATATAGTTTTTTTCATTCTGATTCTCCATTTCCCGAAACATATAGGAGTGTTCTATATTAGAACTTTGTATGAGGGTCACCCCGCCATGACTTCTTTTTACCATACCCGACTTCTCCAGTTCCAGTATATCCCTTCTGATAGTGGATATACTGGTGAAAAGCTGCTGACTTAAATAAGCTGAGGATACATTTTTTTTTGATTTTAATATTTCTATAATTTTATCGATTCTTTCCTTGGAATACATACTTCCTCCTGTGAACGAAAATGAACAAAAATAAACGAATTATTGATCAATTACTATAATAATACCAAAAAAATGTGCAAATATAAACATTTAAAAAGAAATAGTATATAATTAGAAATATGAGAGAATGGGTACAACCAATCATTCCTTAGCAAATCTATTTAAAAATCTGAAGTTCATAATATTTTATCGATATAAGGAGGTACGGGTAAATGTCAAAGGGAGTTCTGGCATTTGACTTTGGGGCTTCCAGCGGAAGAGCCGTTAAGGGTAGCTTCAACAATGGAAAAATAGAACTGAAAGAAGTCCATAGATTCAAGAACATTCCCGTAAACGAAAACAGCTACATCTGCTGGGATGCAAAAACCATATTTGAAGAAATAAAAAAAGCCCTGGTCTTGTGTGAAGATTATGAGAGTATTGGTATAGATACCTGGGGCGTTGACTATGGTCTTATTGATAATAACGGTAACCTTTTCAGACTGCCGGTAAACTACAGGGATCCCAGGACAAAGGGCGTAGTTGAACTGGTATCTGAAATAATTAGTACCGATAAGCTGTACAGTCTGACAGGCAATCAGATAATGGAGATAAACACAGTCTTTCAGCTGTATTCAGAAATGTTGAAAAACAAAGATGTTTTTGATAATGTGGATAAGCTGCTGTTAATGCCCGACCTTTTCAATTTCCTGCTTACCGGCCATAAGTCAGCTGAAGTGAGTATTGCATCCACAACCGGCCTGCTGGATCCTTTTCAGAAACGTTGGAACGAGTATATTCTTGAAAAGTTGGGAATAAAAAAGGATATTTTACCTCAGCTGATATCTTCGGGTACTGAAATAGGTTTAATAAAAGAAGAGCTGGCAAAGGAACTGAACATTGAAAGAAAATCTGTAATTGCAGTTTGCGGTCATGACACTGCATGCGCAATGGCAGCGGTTCCTGCAGAACAGGATTTCATATTTATTTCCTGCGGCACCTGGTCATTATTCGGTACAGAATTAAAAGAACCTGTAATAACCAAAAAATCCATGGAATACAATCTTACCAACGAAATAGGAATAAATGGTACCACAAGATTTTTAAAGAATTTAACCGGAATGTGGCTGCTTCAGGAAACCAGGCGGCAATTTGAAAAAGAGGGCAGGGATTATTCCTTTGATGATCTGGAACAAATGGCTAAAGCTGCAGAACCCTTCAAATGCTTTATTGACACCGATCTTGACCTGTTTACTTCGCCCGGCGATCTTCCTGCCAGAATAAAAGAATATGCTTGTCAGACAGAGCAGAGGGTACCTGAAACTGACGGTGAAGTTATAAGATGTATATATGAAAGCCTGGCATTTAAATACAGGTATACCTATGAACAAATCAGCGAATGCCTTGATAAAAAATACCATACGCTTCACATTGTCGGAGGAGGTTCTCAGGACGGTCTGCTGTGCCAGATGGCTTCAGAGTCCACCGGGCTGGAGGTACAGGCAGGACCGGTGGAAGCCACGGCTATCGGTAATATAATAGTTCAGTTGGTAGCCAGAGGCGAGATAAGTAATTTAAGTGAAGGAAGAAAAGTTGTAAAAGCCTCCTTTGACACACTTAAATACCTGCCAAAAGAGAACGGCAGCTGGAATGAGCAATATTCCAGATTTAAAGAGGTTCTGTCGAAGAAAAAATAAAATCCATCTAATTATAGTTCAAATATAAATTGCTTAAAATAAAATTGAGACACGGAGGAGATAGTATGAGTTATCCAAAGATTGGAATCAGACCTACCATTGATGGAAGATGGGGTGGAGTAAGAGAAGGTTTGGAAAAGCAAACCATGAACATGGCTTATTCGGCAGCCAGATTAATAGAGGAAAACCTGGTATATCCGGACGGAACTCCTGTAAAGTGCATTATTTCCGAAACCACTATAGGCGGAGGTGTGGAAGCTGCAAGATGTGCGGAACAATTCTCAAAAGAAGGAGTATGTGCAACTCTGACTGTAACTCCATGCTGGTGCTACGGAAGTGAAACAATGGATATGGAGCCTCTTACAGTAAAAGCTGTCTGGGGTTTTAATGGAACTGAAAGACCCGGAGCAGTATATCTTGCTGCAGTAATGGCTGCTCATGCACAAAAGGGTTTGCCTGCGTTTTCAATATACGGAAAAGATGTTCAGGATGCCGGTGACACTGAAATACCTGAAGATGTAAAAGAAAAGATATTGAGATTCGGAAAATGTGCTATAGCAGTTGGTCTTATGAAAAATAAGGCTTATGTAAACCTTGGGTCGGTTTCCATGGGTATCATGGGGGCTTTCTGTGACCCGGATTTCTTCCAGAGATATTTTGGAATAAGAGCTGAATGGGTTGATTTAACCGAAATAATGAGAAGAATAGATAAAGGGATTTATGATCATACTGAATTTGAAAAAGCTCTTGTATGGGTAAAAGCAAACTGTAAGGAAGGTTTCGATCCAAATCCTGAAGCTGTAAGGCATACAAGAGAGCAGAAGGATAAGGAATGGGAATTTGTAACAAAAATGACCCTGATAGTAAAGGATATACTCTTTGGAAATCCGGTGCTTGCTGAAATGGGCTTCCATGAAGAGGCTATGGGCAGAAATGCCATACTGGGCGGTTTCCAGGGGCAGAGAATGTGGACGGACTGGCTGCCTAACGGAGATTTTACCGAAGCAATTCTTAACTCCAGTTTTGACTGGAACGGCAAAAAGGAACCCACAATTCTGGCTACCGAAAATGATACTTTAAACGGTGTAGCAATGTTGTTTGGTAAACTTTTGACAGGAACAGCCAGTGTATTTGCCGACGTAAGAACCTATTGGAGCCCTGAAGCCGTAGAACGTGTGACAGGCAAAAAGCTTACAGGCCTGGCTCAGAACGGTTTCATACACCTTATCAATTCAGGGGCAGCGGCTTTGGATGGTGCAGGACTTGCAAAGGATGAGGCCGGAAACCATTTGATCAAACAATGGTGGAAAGTCAATGAAGAAGATATTAAAAATCTCACTGCTGCAACAGATTGGTGTCCGGCAAACCTTGGATATTTCAGAGGGGGCGGATTTTCCTCACACTTCAGAACCCAGAGCGAAATGCCTGTTACATTGATCAGATTGAATCTTGTTCACGGGGTAGGACCTGTTCTTCAAATTGCTGAAGGGCATACTGTAACACTTGAAGACGAGGTTCATAAAACTCTGGATGAAAGAACTGACAGAACCTGGCCAACAACCTGGTTTGTGCCAAGATTGGGAGCAAAGGGCTTCGAAGATGTTTACTCTGTCATGGCAAATTGGGGAGCCAACCATGGTGCCTTCAGCTATGGACACATAGGTAAGGATCTCATCACACTTGCAAGTATGCTGAGAATTCCTGTATCACTGCACAACATTGATGACAAGGATATATACAGGCCACACAGCTTTGCCGCATTTGGGACGAAAGATCTGGAAGGTGCAGACTACAGAGCTTGTGAGGCATATGGACCACTCTACAAATAATTCCATAAGTTAAGTTGAATTAAGGAATGATTTAATATAACTTCCCATTTCTTAAGCGGTTATTTTCCGCTTAAATCATAGCCGATTATGTTGTTGCAGCATAATTGGCTATGGGTTTTGAGTGGCGAATTTGCCCTGCGGCTGCGTTGAAGCCGCTTGCAAGGCACAAAGCCTTTCTTCGCCGCTTCGCCTTGTCGCAAACCAAATTCTCTCGCTCAAAAATCACCGACCTCACACCGAGATATTTTGGCGATTTTCGAGGCGGATGGACGCAGCCTTGCCGACGCAAGGCAAGGACGATAACAAAGAAAAGAGGTAAAATAGCCGGCGTGAGGCGTGTTGTACATTGTCAATAGAGGGTATAATATGTCTGATAATATATTCATATTGAGCTAAACGTTTCACTTAAGGTCAATTATTATTCTGTTTTAAAAAAATATTTAATTCACATAATAAATTCGTTATTATATTTCAGTACCATTTATTTAAACAAATTTCTGCTTTATTAAACAAACTCAATATAAAAGAATAAATATGGAATTTCCAATGTACAAATTATTGGTGGTTGATGATGAAGAGGAAGTACGCCGGGGACTTATCCAAAAAATAGAATGGTATAAATATAATTTTGAAATAGTGGGCGAGGCTCAGAACGGGCGGGAAGCTCTGGATATAATTGAAGAAAATGTCCCTGACATTATAATTACAGATATATCCATGCCAATAATGAATGGGCTGGAGCTTTCGGAATATGTAAAACTTAATTATCCTACTATAAAAACAGTCATTCTGACCGGCTATGATGATTTTAATTATGCACAACAGGCAATTCGGTTCGGAGTAGAGGACTACATTCTTAAGCCTGTCCTCCCCAAGGATATTGATGAGCTTTTAATTAAACTTAAAAATAAACTTGAGCTTGAAATAGAACATAAGGAAAATATCATAAGGCTTAAGGAACACTTTAACGAGAGCCTGCCCATAATAAGGGACAAGTATCTTTCTCTTATTGTGGAAGGAAACATAGATGAGAACGATCTAAAGAGCAAGATTAGTTTTTTCAGGCTGAATTTAAGAGGCGGCTGTTTTGTAATAGCTGCCGGCAATATAGACAACAGCGGGCATGAGGATAAGATATTCTCAGCTAATGATACAGAATTAATGCGGTTTGCAGTTATTAATATTGCAAAGGAAATTATTGACAAGTACTCGATAGGAGAGGCTTTGTTCCATCACAACGAGCTTGTAATAATCTTTAGCTTTAATGACACTCTTCAGAATGAAATTTGTAATAAAGATACCATTTTCAGAAAGGTTTATTCGGTTCTGGAAGAAATACGCCAGAATGTTGAGAAGTTTCTAAAGCTCACGGTTACTATAGGTGTGGGAAGCGTAGCCAACAATCTTACCAGAATCAGAGATTCATACAAATCGGCACTGTCAGCTCTGGAGTACAAGCTGGTAATAGGTGAAAGTAAAATAATATTTATTGAGGATCTGGAGCCAAAGAGAAAAGAGGTAATAGCCTTTGATGAACAGACAGAACGCCGTTTGGTTTCTGCGGTTAAGTTTGGAACCGAAAAAGAGGTTAAGGAAATTGTAAAGGATGTATTTGATAAGCTGGTCGGCACCAAAGCGGCCTTTCAGGAGTATCAGCTTTATCTGGCCGAAGTTGTTGCTGCAATATCAAGAATATGCAGGGATTTCGAAATAGATGCTCCTGGTATACTGGGAATACGTACAAATCTGTATGTGGAAATGCTGGAATTCAGATCCTTCAGTGAGATAAAGAACTGGATGGAGGCCATATGCATTAAGCTTATGAGGTTTATTTCGGAAACCAGACAAAATACAACCCAGATGCTTTTAAAAAAGGCTCAGGACTATGTACTTGGCAATTTTGGTGATGAAGGGCTCAGTATCCAGAAGGTGGCTGATTATCTTCATATCAGCCAGAGCTATCTGAGCATGATTTTCAAAAAGGAAACCGGTGAAACCTTCCTAAAATATCTTGTGAGTGTCAGGCTCAATGTTGCTGTGGAACTGCTGCAGGGACCCTGCAAGACAGCCGAAATAGCAGAACGGGTCGGTTATCCCGATATCAGCTATTTTAGCTATTTCTTTAAGAAAAACTTCGGAATGTCTCCAAGGGAATATCGTAATAAAAATGTGACCAAAAAGGAGTCTTTAACTTGAGACACAAGATTTCGGGCATATTCGGCAGAATAAAATTCAATAGTATCCAGTCGGTCATAACACTGTCGTTTACTGCTGTAATAATTCTTTCCATGCTGATAATCAGCTTTGCGCTATACGGAATGTTCTCCAGAAATGCTGAAGAAAGAGCTGCTTTCAGTACCCAACAGATTATGAACCAGGTAAATATAAACCTGGAGGTATATCTTAAAGGAATGGTCGAGATTTCGGATATAATAAGGAGCAATTTTGAGGAAGACACTGAAGAAAACAAAAATAATATAAGAAATCTTCTTGAAGTGACCTCAAAAATCAGAAAGGATATAGTGACAGTAGCAGTATATAGAAAAGACGGAAAGCTTATAATAAGCTACCCCAACGGAACATTAAACAAAAATTTCTCTGTTGCCGGGCAGGAATGGTTCAAACAATCATTTCAAAATCCCATCGGATATATATTTGAGCCGCCCCATGTACAACGGATTTTTGAAGGAAAGCATCCCTGGGTGGTTTCGCTGTGCAAGGGCAGTTCCACCTATTCTGCTGACGGACAACTACAGAACTGGGTAACAATGGTAGATATGAATTTCAGTGTTATTGAACAGCTGTGCAAGGATGTAACACTTGGTAAGACCGGATATATATACATTATTGATGATAATGGAAGAATTATATATCATCCTCAGCAGCAGCTCATCTATACCGGGCTGAAAAACGAGAATATAAGTGATGCCCTCAGCAGGAGCCAGGGCTCATATTTTGATAAATTCCAGGGAAAGCAAAGGATCATGACTGTAAAAAACATCAGCTATGTTGGCTGGAAGATGGTGGGTATCAGTTATGTTGACGAATTGACTGATAATAAAAAAAATTTCTCAAATTATCTGATTCTTATTTTTGTTATGGGAGTTGTATTTGAAATAGGAGCATCCATCTTTATTTCCAGAAAAGTATCCCAACCCATAAAAAGGCTTGAAAGGCAGATGAAGCTTGTTGAAAACGGTGATTTTTCAATTCAGCTTGATGTAAAGGGTGAAGATGAGGTGAAAAAACTTTCGAAAACCTTTAATGTAATGGTTGTAAGAATCAAGCATCTTATGGAAGAAGTAATACGGGAGCAGGAAGAAAAGCGTAAAAGTGAATTCAAGGCACTGCAAGCCCAGATAAATCCTCATTTTCTTTATAATACCCTTGACTCAATTATTTGGATGAATGAGAATCAGAAGTATGAGGGTGTAACAACAATGGTAGCCGCGCTTGCGCAGTTCTTCCGTGTAAGTATCAGCAAGGGAAGGGAATTTATAAAGGTCAGCGATGAAATTGAGCATGCCAGAAGCTATCTTATAATACAGAAAGTCAGATATAAGGACAAGTTTGACTTTATTATTGATGCCGACCCTGAAGCTCTCAGGCAAAAGACAATAAAGCTCATACTTCAGCCTATTATCGAAAATGCCATTTATCATGGAATAAACAAGCTTCAGGAAAAAGGTGAAATTGTTATTAAAGCGTACATTGAAGATGCTTGTATCATTTTTACAGTCTCAGATAACGGTTATGGAATTAAGCCCTCAGTATTAAAAGGCATACTTGATAAGGAACCTCAGGGCGACCTTTCGTCAGGTGTGGGATTGAAGAATGTTAACGAAAGAATCAAGCTGACCTACGGAGAGCAATACGGTCTGGAAATAGTCAGCGAGCTGGATGAGGGTACAACAGTATTCATTCGGATACCTGTTATTTCTGATTAGCTGTGACCCTGCACAACTTTGTAAATGCAGGGCCAATTAACCTCCTTTATTCGCCTCTTGCGATAAAGGATATAAACTTTAACTATATTTTATGGCCGCTATACGGCTCATGGAGGTTAATATGAAGGCATTTGGAAGATGGATGTTTCTGCTGCTGATAGCACTGGTTACAGTTTCGATAGCAGCCGGCTGCGGAAATACTTCTTTATCAACCAGTGAAAATAGATTAAGGATCAAGGTTGTTGTCAAGAAGAAAAACGCAGATTATTACAGCGTTGTCAAAATGGGTGCCGAAGCAGCCGGTAAGGAATTTAACGTAGACGTTACCTACGATGGTCCGGAAAACGAAAAGGATATAGAAAAGCAGATCAAAATGGTTGATGATGCCATAAATGAGAAGTATAATGCCATAGTACTGGCGGCCGCTGATTATAACAAACTGGCACCTGTTGTAGAAAAGGCCGCCAATCAGAATATACCTGTCATTATAATTGATTCACAATTAAACTCGGACAGAATAAAAGGCTTTATAGGTACTGACAACCTGGATGCGGGAATTGAGCTTGGGAATACGCTTATAAGCAGAGTGGGGACAAATTGCAAAATTGCAGTGATGAATTTTATAAAAGGTGCCGCATCCTCCGATTCAAGAGAAAAAGGCGTATATCAGATAATAAACGGATATCCCCAAATAAAAGTAGTGTCTAATATGTATAGCAATTCAGATGAAGCACATGCTTATGCGCTGACAAAGGAATTGGTCAGGAAAACCCCGGATCTGGATGCCATAGTATGTACAAATGCATACGGTGCCGTAGGTACCGCCCGTGCCATAGACGATGAAAAGCTGTCCGGAAAAATCAAAATCATTGGCCTGGACAGTACCCCTGAACAGGTGGAATTTCTTGAAAAAGGAGTAATCGAGGCACTTGTTATCCAGAATCCATTTAATATGGGCTACCTGGGTGTCCGCTATGCCATTGATGCCATCAATAATAAACCTGTACCTGCATCATTCAATACAGGGTTAACAATAATTGACAAGGATAATATGTATTTGCCGGAAAATGAAAAGCTAGTATTCCCATTTTCAGAGTAACTTTTTATTTTATAGGATTTCTACATTTTCTTATAGGATTTCACATTCAAAAACGAAACGTTTCACCTTACAATAGTATATGTAACGAGGCAACAGATGTTCCCCACCTAAACAGGTGGCGGGTATCTCTTCGGTTTTCAGGCAACTGGCACATATCTTCCGCCTCGTTGAAACGCGCAGAGGTTATAATTTTTCTGCAGACGAAAAATTTTATCTGAACCTATGCGTTATACCCAACCAACAAAGTTGTCGCAATAGAGGTGAAAAAATGGATGAATTACTTGTACGTATGGAGGGAATACAAAAGTATTTCCCAGGTGTTCACGCACTGAACAATTGCAATTTTGAACTTAAAAAAGGAGAGGTACATGCACTGGTAGGAGAAAACGGTGCAGGTAAATCTACATTGATGAAAGTTCTCACGGGACTGTATCAAAAGGATGACGGCACAATAAGGTATAAAGGCCGGGAAGTTGAAATACGAAGTCCAAAAGAAGCTCAGGACCTGGGTATCGGAATCATTCATCAGGAATTGAATATGCTCCCTCACCTGACTGTTGCAGAGAATATATTTATAGGCCGTGAGCATAAAATAGGTCCTTTTATCGACAGCAGGAGGACAAACAATGAAGCAAGAAAACTTCTAGAATCCCTGAATCTCAATATAAATCCTGAAACAAGAATACAGGATTTGACCGTTGCAAAGCAGCAAATGGTAGAAATAGCAAAAGCTCTGTCCTTCAAATCCGAAGTGCTCATAATGGATGAACCTACTGCAGCACTGACTGATTCCGAAATCGAAAATCTGTTCAGATTTATTGCACAATTGAAAGCCCAGGGTGTTGGAATAGTTTATATTTCACATAGACTTGAGGAACTGATAAAAATCACAGACAGAATAACTACCATGAGAGATGGTCAATACGTTAATACTGTCAATACGGCTGACGTAACAATTCCACAGATAATTCAGATGATGGTTGGCCGTGTAATCTACGAAGAACCTAAAACTCACAGTATGGTACCTGAAAATGCCTCTGTATCTCTTGAAGTAAAAAATCTCAATTCAACACAGGTAAAAAGCGTATCCTTCCAGCTTAAAAAAGGTGAAATACTTGGTATTGCAGGACTTATGGGAGCAGGAAGAACTGAAACGGCACGTCTGATATTCGGTGCTGATCCTATGACAGACGGTGAAATATATATTGATGGAAAGAAAGTAGACATAAAGTCACCTTTTGACGCCGTCAATAACGGAATAGGCTACCTGTCGGAGGATAGGAAACGCTATGGTCTGGCATTAGGCCTCAGTGTACGTGATAATTCAGTTTTATCAAGTCTTGGCAAATTCTCAAATCTCAGTGTCGTAAACGATAAAAAAGTTGAAAATGAAACAAGGAATTATGTTAAAAAAATCAACATAAAAACACCATCAACAGCTCAGCTGGTTAAAAACCTGTCAGGTGGAAATCAGCAAAAGGTAGTTTTGTCAAAATGGCTGATAAAAAACTGCAGCATTCTGATATTTGATGAACCTACAAGAGGTATAGATGTTGGAGCAAAAAGTGAGATATACAAGCTGATGAATGATCTGGTTCACGAAGGAAAGTCAATTATCATGATCTCTTCTGAAATGCCGGAGCTTCTACGTATGAGTGACCGTGTGGCAGTAATGTGCGAAGGCCGTCTGACCGGAACACTCAATATTGAGGATGCGACTCAGGAACGAATTATGACACTGGCTACACAAAGAAATTGATTTTAAAAAAATAGTGAGGTATCAACTATGTCAAAAGAAAATAATAAGCTTTCTGTGAGCAAGAACTCTACAGGCTTCCAAAAGATATTGGCTTTAAGTACACTCTTTATTCTTTATATATTCTTTGCAATATTCGGAAATAACTTTTTTTCAGTAGCGACACTTATAAATATACTTGACTCGTCCTACTACATCGGATTTCTTGCATTGGGTATGACGTTTGTAATCATTACCGGCGGTATAAACCTTGCATCAGGTACAATAATGATGTGTTCCGCACTTATAGGCGGTGTTGCTTATAATGTCTGGCATTGGCCAATAGGCCCTTCACTGGTTTTGATATTCTTCGTTTCAACCTTCTTTGGTTTTATGAATGGTGTGATGATTGCAAAACTAAAATTACCTCCATTTATAGCAACATTGGGTACCATGAGTATAACAATGGGTCTGGGAGCAATCATCTCAAAGGTTATGACAATGAGATATCCTACCGTAACAGATCCTGACGGCTGGTTCAAGTTTGCCTTCTACAAAACTTCAGGTGGTTTCCCCATAGGAGCGGTATGGCTGGCAGTATTCCTTGCAATAGCTTTCATTATTCTCAATAAAACAATAATCGGAAGATATACTTTTGCAATAGGCTCCAATGAAGAGGCAGCAAGATTGTCAGGCGTAAAGGTTGACAGATGGAAAATAGTTGTTTATACATTGGACGGCTTCTTCGGCGGTTTGGCAGCAATAATGTATGCCGCAGCCTATACCTCAATAATTCCAAGCACAGGTAACGGTCTTGAATTATATGCAATTTCAGGTGTTGTAATCGGCGGTACTTCAATGGCGGGGGGTGTCGGTACAGTTTCGGGAACCCTGATAGGAGTATTCATAATGAGCGTTCTTAAGCAGGGTTTGATGGCCATGAACCTGCAGGGACAGTGGCAAACCTTCTTTACAGGCTTCGTAGTAATTGGAGCGGTACTTCTGGATATCTACAGAAACAAGAAAGCGAGTCAGGTTAAAAAGGACTAGTCATTATTGTTTGAAGTAAAATCACATCTCATTACCCATGTTTTTTAAGTAAGGAGGATTAAATAATAAAACATTAATTTAATCGTTCCGAGGGCTTAAGGCATGATTAAATAATAATTATGCCTTACTATAAACACAAATTTTTAAGGAGGAAATTATCTATGAAAGGCTCAAAGAAAATACTTTCTTTAATTGCAGCTGCTTCAATCTTCGCTTTATCCCTCACAGGCTGCGGATCTTCACAAACAGCGTCGGAATCAACTGCTTCAGCAGCTCCATCATCGACTGCAGCCGGAAGCTCGGCAGCACCTTCCAGCACCGGTGGTGCAAAACCTTACATTGCGGTTGTATCAAAGGGCTTCCAGCACCAGTTCTGGCAGACAGTTAAGAAAGGTGCGGAGGATGCTGCTGCAAAATACAATGTTGAAATGACATTTGATGGTCCGCCTTCAGAGTCAGACATAAATGTACAGGTAGACATGATAAATTCTGCAATTGCTAAAAAGCCGGCTGCACTTGCACTTGCAGTACTTGATACAAGCTCGATTACACAGCAGCTTAATGATTGCAAAGACAAGAAAATACCTGTAATAGGTTTTGACTCCGGTATACCCAATGCTCCTGAAGGAACATTACAGGCAACTGCTTCAACAAACAATGAAAATGCAGGTGCGCTTGCAGCTGACTCAATGTTTGCAGATCCGACCTTCCTGGCAGCATTAAAAGCGGCGACCCCTGAAAAGCCCGTAACAATCGGCGTACAGTCACAGGATGCTACTTCAGCTTCAATAGTTGGACGTACAACCGGTTTTATAAACCAGATGGTTAAAAATGTTGAGACTATATTTGCAGGACAGGTAGCGGTTACTGGACATGAAAAGTTCAAAAAGGATGCTTCCTCAGGCAAAGCTGCAGTAAATATCTTCGTTACAATTCCACCATCATCAAATGCTACTGATTCACAGAATGCATCCCAGAGCTTACTTAATACAAAGGGACTTATTGCCGTATATGCTTCAAATGAAGCTTCAGTAAACGGCATACTTGCTGCTACTACTGACGGTAAGGATCTGGACAGAAATAGCGGAAAATACAAGAATATAACTGTAGTTGGCTTTGATGCCGGAAAAGCTCAGAAAGCAGCTGTAAAGAATGGCTGGTTCCTGGGATCTGTTACACAGGATCCATACGCAATTGGTTATCTTGCAGTAGAACTTGCTGTAAAAGCTATAAATGGTGAAGCTGTAAAAGATGTGGATACAGGCTGTAAGTTCTACAATTCATCAAATATGGATCAATCCGAAATGGCTATGCTTCTTTACGATTGATAAAAATAAGCACTTTCTCTAAATTATATAACCTCAATGCCTCCCGGATAGCAAACCAGTCTGGGAGGCATAATACAAAATTTTATTACATCGTTATGGAGTAACATTTTATTGACTTTTAAATTTTGAGATGATACTATGGGTATGAGCTAAACGTTTTACGAATGAAGGTGATCTTATATCTGTAACAATGAAGGATGTTGCCAGAAAATCAGGACTTTCAATTGCGACAATATCCAAATATATTAACGGTGGCAATGTTCTTGAGGAAAACCGGATAATTATTGATGAAGCAATTAAAGAACTGGGTTTTGAGGTCAACGAAATAGCCAGAGGGCTTAAAACCAATAAAACCATGACCATAGGTTTATTGATTCCAAGCCTGGAAAACATATTCTTTACCAGTATCGTTTCAAATATTGAAAGCATTTTAATAAAAAATGGTTACAGCACAATAATATGTGATTACAAAGAAGATAAAAATCTCGAAAAGCAGAAGCTGGATTTTTTAGTAAAGAAAATGGTTGATGGTATTATAACCATGCCCTTGGGTAACGATTTAGAGGCAATTAATTCAGTTTTAAAAAGAAATATTCCGGTGGTTCTCATTGACAGGGCCTTGAAAGGCGTCGAATGTGATACTGTGCTGGTGGATAATCTGAATGCTGCATATAATGCCATAGAGCAGCTGATTATTCTGGGACACAAAAGAATAGGCATCATATGCGGACCTGATGAAATTTATACTGCTCAGGAACGTTTGAAGGGTTACGAAAGAGTGCATGAAGATTATAATATGGCAATAGACCGGGAGCTTGTTAAAAAGGGTGATTATCAGGTAGAAAGCGGATACAGTCTTTTAACCGAACTGATAACAATGCAAAATCCGCCGACAGCCATACTGGTAACAAACTATGAAATGACCCTGGGTGCTATAATGGCGGTAAATGACAATGATATAAAAATTCCTGATGATATTTCATTTATCGGCTTTGATAATCTGCAGCTTGCAAAAGTAGTCAAGCCGCCTTTGTCCATAGTAATCCAGCCGGTTCAGCAAATAGGAAAAGTTGCGGCAAACACTATTTTATCCAGACTGAAGGGTGATACTTCAAACTTTCCGTCAATGATACGTCTTAAAACCGAATTAATGCTTAAGGGATCTGTTAAAAAAATTGAATTAACCAGTGATCGTGACTGAGTAAAAAATACGAGAGGTCATATATTTTAATATGTATCACTTCTCGAATTTTTTAACTTAAAAGCTAAACGTTTAGCTAAGTAAATAAAAATAATATAAAAACGTAACGCGCACAGACGATTTCTAATAATTTATGGACATTGAGTCCAGTGCCGGAAATGGAGAAAAGCATGGAAAAGTTATTATTAGGTATTGATAAAAATGGTAGAAGACGGTATAGCCATACTTAAAGTCGGTCCTGCACTTACTTTTGCTTTAATAGAGGCGCTTTTTGCCTTAAATCAGTTCCATTCCGCTGACCCTGATAAATGAATTTATGCCGGTTCAATATATTAAGATAAGAAACGGCGAATTAAGAAATGAACCGGAATGTCTGCTTCGTGACAGAATAATAAAATGTATTGATGAATACCTTTATGCAACTGGAGAAAATGATAAAATATATGCTAAAATAGTCTAATTGGAGTTGTATTTAAAGAAGGAGACATTGTCTATGAATAACGAATTTATTAACCCGGGTATGGTTCCACAGAGAATATTACGCAGCGGAGATAAGATGCCCGGTATTGGTATGGGAACCTTTGGCTCCGATAGATTTTCAGCAGAAGAAATTGCTGCAACAGTAAAAGGTGCCGCTGAAACAGGTTATAGACTATTTGACTGCGCATCGGTTTATGGAAATGAGAATATGATAGGAGAAGTATTCGGGGAAATAATACAGTCAGGAATCAAAAGAGAAGAACTGTTTATCACTTCAAAGGTCTGGAATGACATGCATGGCAAGGGAGACGTGCTGCTATCCTGTGCAAAGACGCTTAAAGATCTGAGGTTGGACTATATGGATCTGTATTTTGTACATTGGCCCTTCAGGAACTTCCATCCTAAAGGAGCTGCACCCGATTACCACAATAGTGATGCCAGACCGTTTTCCATCGAGAAGTACATGGAAACCTGGTATCAGATGGAAAGACTTCAGAAGGCCGGTTATGTTAAAAATATCGGAGTGTCCAATATGACCATTCCCAAACTGAAAGAGTTGATGAAATATTGTACTATAATGCCTGCGGCACATGAAATGGAGCTGCATCCATGCTTCCAGCAGCAGGAGCTGTTTGCTTTCTGTGTTGACAAAGGCATCCTGCCTATCGGGTATTGTCCCATTGGCTCCCCAAACAGGCCTGAACGTGACAAGACAGCAGAGGATTATTCCGACACTGAAGAGCCTGTAATTGTAGAGATAGCTAAGGCTCATAATGTCCACCCAGCTCTGATCTGTCTGAAGTGGGCTGTACAGAGGGGACAGACGCCTATTCCGTTTTCCGTTGACAGAAAGAAGTATGTAAGCAATCTTCGCTGTGTAGTTGAAGATCCGCTGGCCGAAGAAGAAATGAAAAAAATTGAAGGTGTTGATAAAAACTGCCGATTAATTAAAGGACAGGTATTCCTTTGGGATGGTGCAAAAGATTGGACCGAGCTATGGGATGAGGCATGATGAAATAATAAATGATAAATACTGACAAATAAGAACCGCTTTGCGGTATGGAGGTTTTATGTTAAAAGGAATCCCTTCTATTTTAACCCCGGAACTCCTTAAGACACTTATGGAGATGGGACACAGCGATGAGATAGTAATAGCTGACGGAAATTTTCCTTCCGGCACTTTTGGAAAAAAAGTAATCAGATTGGATGGACATGGCGTTCCGGAGATATTGGATGCAATACTTAAATTTTTCCCGCTGGACCCTTATGTGGATAAGCCTGTAGCCTTAATGGAAGTTGTGCCGGGAGATACGGTGGAGACACCCATCTGGGAGGTTTATAGGGAAATAATAAACAAGCATGAACCAGAAAACAACAAGATCGAAAACATGGAAAGATTTGCTTTCTATGAAAGAACAAAGAGTGCATATGCAGTTATTGCCACAAGTGAAGCTGCGCTTTATGCAAACATTATTCTCAAAAAAGGTGTAGTTGTAGAATAGTTTTTGAACAGCTTCCCGTAAAACTCTTATATAATGAGGCAAAGTGTCCCAGGGGACAGCTTTGCCTTGCTTTTTTTGGAGGCTATTAATAGTCAGCTGTCTGTAATAAGTAATATTAACGGTACAGAAATAGACGTTGCTGCTGAGGGTGAATCTACAGTGTTTACAGTACCGGCCGGGGAGGGTATTATAAGAATAGACCTATAAGCAGTTTTTAATTTTATTCAATTGGAGTAGTGAGCCGGGGTGAACCTGAAGCCGGTAAATGGACTGCTTGAGTGAATACGGAGAACCCAGCATGTACAACAACAATATATATCACAAAAAACTTATAAACGAGGATTACCAGCCTGAAATCAAAGCATATTACTTCCGTACCTGGAACAACTATGCTATGGACTTTCACACCCATGACAGAGTTGAAATAATGTATATCATAAGCGGTGAGTGTGAGATACATATAAAGGATTATGCTACTGGGAAAATCAACTTTAAAAAGGGCGACTTTATTCTGATCAATGCCGGAGTTCCGCATAAACTCATCGTCAGCGGCGCTTTGGAGTGTAAGATGATGAATATTGAGTTCATCTTTGTAAGGAAAGCAAATTTTCTTCCGTCGTTGAGGGAATTCGCACAAAATGTTGATGAACTGAAGCAATTGCTTGATTCGGGTGAACCGTTTCTCATATTAAAGGACTATGAAGATGTCTATCAGATACTTAAAAGCCTTGTAGTTGATTTAAACTCCTTATCAGAAGGCCGGCAAAGCATTTCGGCATCTCTTCTTATATATGAGATCCTGCTTAAGACAGCGATTGCGGCTGTAAGAAGGAGGAACGAGTCAACGGCTGAAAATTATGTAAATAGAACAAAAAGATTCATAAATCTGCACTACGACCAAAAGCTTACGCTTAAAGAAATCTCTGCATATTCCAATTTAAACGAAGATTATTTGAACAGATTGTTCAAAAGGGAAGCAGAGGTGACAGTAATGGAGTATCTGAACAATTTCAGGATAGAGAAGGCCAAAATGCTGCTTGAGAATACAAATATTCCAATTATTGATATTTCGGATTATGTGGGAATAAGCAGCCGGCAGTACTTCAACCAGGTGTTTAAAAAAGCTACAGGTTTTTCTCCGAAAAATTTTAGAAAGAGCTTTAAAATTGAACTGTTTGGAAAATAGTAAAGAAATAGTGATTGTAATAGTTATCTTAACTCAACAGAGACAAGCTTACTTATTTTAGCTTGTCTCTGTGGTTATATATGTATTATGTACTCTTTCTCTCCAACTTTGATGCACCGTATATTATTTATTAATTCCACGACAACATAAGTGTTGCTTGCGTAGTGAAACACTCTGTGATGATTTGCACAAAGAATTAAAACATTTTCGGGTGATTGAGATCCTTTAGCTAACATATTAATGTGATGAGCTTCACATTAATAATTGCCATTATCCATACGAAAACTTTCTCCACATAATTGGCATTTATAATTATATTTTAACTTAAGTCTACTTACTATTTTTTGATACCTTAAAATTCTTTCATGAAGTAGGGGGGCTAGCCATATTTTGCAAAAATCGTACGCTAAGCAGTTATAAATTTGGGCTTAACCATAAGTTGTCCCCCAATAAAAGTGAGTATCAAACAGGCTATGCCTGTTATGTGTGGATAAAGGAAGGGACTTCCCTTATCCTGCACTACGCATACCAAGGCGAAAAAAATCCCATGCCCACCTATCGGGCATGGGATTTTTTTACTTTGATTTTCGAAAATAGTTTTGAATAGATTTAAAAATTTCTGAGAAATTAAAAATTTTAGAACCTATAAATCTTGCTAGTATTGATACAAGTATGCCAATTATTAAGAAATATATAATACCGATTATAGTGCCAGTTGCCATTTTGTTACCTCCTTATCGTTGACATATTATACCATATATGTTACCATTCTATAAAATACTTTTTAAGGAAGGACATACATATTATGTTAAAAAGAGTTTTAGGTTTGTGTTTAGCTTTCTGCATGGTTTTTACCTTGATGGTACCAGGATATGCGCAAGCTAAAGAAAGTTCAATATCTTCGGACACAATAATTACCGAAGACAATATTTACGAAGTACTCGAATATTTAGGCATAGATTCGAGTATTTTTGTTAAAGCAGATACTGTTACAGGAGTAAGCACTGTCGGAGAGTTAGAAAAATCTATCAGTCAAGCAAAAAATTTACCAAGAACCGTCAATTACACATTGGATTCTACAAATACTCCTGAAGATACCAAGGATTATCGTTTGGCTGCTAGCGGAACTGTAGGATTATCTTCTGACTACGAAGGCGATTCGTATACTGTAACTTACGGATGTTCCGGCCAATTTTCTAATGATAAATGGACTGGTGTAACCGGGACAACTATCAGTATAGATACAGATCATGAGGTTTTTGTATACAAAATAGCACCAGGTCCGCAACTTAGTGCAACTTACACTTCAACTACCATAACAATGAAAGCAAAATATACTGTAGAAATATACGTATCAGTTTTTGGTATGGGACTTGTTAAAACAGGTACTCAAAATATTGATGCAACAATAAAATGGTTCGCATCAACAGATATTCCAAAGTAGTTAATAAAGTAAACCTAAGGGGCCGTTGCAAAACTAAATTAGTTTTGTTGCGGCTCCTTTGCTATCTTGAAAATGTAAAATGCGGGTCCCGAAAGGCCCGCAAGTGTTGTATAATGAAATCAAATTTGAAAACCTTTTTGTCGATGGCACAAAAATAGAAGCCAATGCAAACCGCTATACCTTTGTATGGAAAAAAGTTGTCCATAAGAACGAAGTAAAGATGTTTCAAAAGATTAAAACATATATTGAAGAGCTAAACAGCACATTCTTTGCAAACTTTTCGGTGTCAGGCGGTATAAAAATATTGTTGCAGACTCTGGCTATGAAAGCGAAGAGAATTACCTATAATAGTAAATAATTCACTATCGAATTCTTCATCTACTTAACTTCAGCTCTGATCGGGCTTCTAAAGTTTGAAAAATTGATAGTTTTACTAGGTAAATTCCATTTTGAGGGACGTAAGTTGTCTAAAAAAGAATCCCTCATATCCCAAACATCATTATCCCAGTAACCACTTAGCAATTCATTAATTTCATGAAGTTTTTCAACAGTCGGTTTGTATATTAAAATGACTATGTCGAAACATATGTGGAGTTATATATATGTCTGTTTCTCACGCAGCCTTTTAAACAGAGAAGTTACATCAGGGTATGCCATAGGCTGATACTTGTTCTCTCCCGAAAGTTTGATAAATACATGGTTTGTATCAACTTCATCGGTATGATACTCCGCAACATAATTTATATATAAGTTCATTAAATCAGCCGAGATATCTATTGTTTCTTGGACTGTAAACAGTCTTAATATCCGCAAGGTTAGGTAATTCGCCTTTATCTTAAGTTTGATCTTCCTCGCATCAATAATAAAATCCTCAAGCCATAGGGCTAAACATTCCCCAATACGGAATCCTGATTCCCACAGCAATTGCACGAGAAACTTATCTCTCAAATTAGAGCAAGAGTCCATTAGTATAGAATGCTATGTAGCCTATATATCATTATTGCTTAATTTGTAAAAAAGTCGCTATTTCTTTCTTTTTTAATAAAACAAATCTATATTTTAAAAACATTCCGTCAATTAATTATTTATAATTTAATTATAAAAATAATTAATTCGGAGGTATATGAAAATGTCATTTAAAATAGCATTTATCGGTGCCGGAAGTATAGGGTTCACAAGAGGATTGCTGAGAGATATTCTTGCAGTGAATGAGTTTTCAGACATTCAGGTTGCGTTTACCGATATAAATGAACATAATCTTAGTATGGTTACTGAGCTCTGTCAGAGAGATATTGATGAAAACGGGCTTAAAATAAGAATACAGGCAACAACTGACAGAAGAGAGGCTGTAAGAGATGCAAGGTATGTGTTTAATGTAGTCCGGATCGGAGGGATTGAAGCATACCAGTATGACATAGATATACCTCTCAAGTATGGTATCGACCAGTGTGTAGGTGATACACTCTGCGCAGGCGGCATTATGTACGGGCAGAGAGGGATAGTCGCTATTCTTGACTTTTGCAGGGATATACGGGAGGTGGCTGAGCCGGGCTGTATACTTCTTAATTATGCCAATCCCAATGCAATGGTTACCTGGGCCTGCAACAAATATGGCGGAGTAAAAACAATCGGTTTATGCCATGGTGTTCAGCACGGTCATGAGCAGTTGGCAAATGTTCTGGGGCTGAAAAAGGAAGAAGTGGATATAGTATGTGCCGGAATAAACCATCAAACCTGGTATATTCAGGTGAAGCACAATGGAGAGGATATGACGGGAAAACTTCTCGAAGGATTTGAAAAACATCCTGAATATTCTGTGACAGAGAAGGTCCGCATAGACATGCTCAGACGCTTTGGCTACTACAGTACCGAGTCCAACGGTCACTTAAGCGAATATGTACCCTGGTATAGAAAGCGTCCTGAAGAAATAAAGGACTGGATTGATCTGGGCTGCTGGATAAATGGAGAAACCGGCGGATACCTTAGAGTTACTACTGAGGGAAGAAACTGGTTTGAAACCGACTTCCCCAACTGGATGAAGGAGCCTGCCTTTGAATACAAGGAAGAACAGCGGAGTAAGGAACACGGTTCATATATATTGGAAGGACTTGAAACAGGCAGGGTTTACAGAGGGCATTTCAACATTGTAAATAACGGAACCATATCAAACCTTCCTGATGATGCTGTAGTTGAAGTCCCCGGGTATGTGGACAGAAACGGTATTAATATACCAAGAGTCGGAGACCTGCCTCTTGGCTGTGCAGCTGTTTGCAATGCAAGCATTTCGGTACAGAGGATGTCGGTTGAGGCGGCAGTCAGAGGTGATGATACACTTCTGAGACAGGCTATGATGATGGACCCGTTGGTCGGAGCAGTATGCAATCCGCCTGAAATCTGGCAGTTGGTGGACGAAATGCTTGCAGCACAGAAGCAGTGGCTGCCACAGTACGGCAAAGCAATTGAAGAGGCCGAAAAGAGATTGAAGAGTGATAAGCTGATACCTGTGAAGGAAGGTTATGAGGGGGCAGCCAGACTCCATACCAAAACTGTAGAAGAAATGGCTCAGGACAGGGAGGCGGCGAAGAGGAATGCGGGAGCTGCCGACAAGGCTGAAGAAAGACCTGCTGAGATAAAATAAACCCGGAATAAGCTAGAGTAGCTTGAAATAATATATAAATCTATCTGAAAATGCAATTATACAGGTGCCTCCAAAACAACAGCCTGGTTTGTTTGGGAGGCACCTTGGTTTATATTCGTTATAAAATAAGCTGATAAAATGGCTAAAATTATGTTTAGGACATAAGATATGCTTGTTTTTCTGTATTACAGGTGTATCATATATAAATGAAAATGTTTTAAGGATGACCTGGTATATGATACAAATAAATTGGAAAGAAAAAAAGTACAGACTAAAGATTATAGCTTTTATCTCTTTGATAATTTTTTCATTGGCTGCAGTATTTCTGGTATCAAATAATGAAGGATTTTATCAAAGACCCATTGCGAAGATAATATCTATTTCAGAAACCTACACCAGACAGGCAAAAGACATGTATGGAAACTCTGAACAGGTTTGCACCCAGGAAATAAAAGCTGTCTTAATGAATGGTGTCCACAAGGGTGAAGAGATACGGCTAAGCAATAATGCCACCGAATCACAAGTGTTTGATACAAAATATGAGGTCAAGGATAAGGTTTTTATCTCATATAAAGAGGATGCACAGAGAAAAATTATCTCAGCCGGCATATTGGAATTAAAAAGGGATAGCTACCTTGTTAATATACTGATCATATTTATCTTTTTGATAATACTGATAGGGGGAGGCAAGGGCATCAGATCTCTGGCCAGTGTCGCTGTTAATATACTTATCTCCTGGTTTCTTATTGAAATGCTGGTTAAAAGGTTTAATGCTATTTTGATTACATCGGTGGCAGGGGTGCTGTTCATATTACTGTCAATTCTGCTGGTTAACGGAATTAATTCAAAAAGCTATGCTGCCATATGCGGTACAATAGCGGGAACTCTTTTTACCCTGGTTATAACACTTTCTGTAATAGCCGCTACCGACGGAAGAGGAATATATTATGATGAAATGGATTTCCTGTCATATAATTCAGCTCAATTATTCATTATAGAAATTATTATAGGTACCCTGGGAGGAATCATAGATATAGCTGTAACCATATCATCAGCCATTAAGGAGATTTATGATAAAAATCCCCATATAGACAGGAAGCTGCTGGTCAGGTCAGGTAAGGAAATCGGTAAGGACATCATGGGAACCATGGCGAACATCCTTGTATTTGCATATATCAGCGGCAG
>JAQSXC010000079.1 GCA_029266335.1 Eubacterium sp.
CGGGTTGGCCGTTTTCATACTGCAAAAGCCTTAAAAATTGTTTGGAACGGACGCTGGTTGACAGCGGCCAAAGCCGCATCCCCGACCCGCCGGATAGTAAAATAATATTCATATCTTTCCACCCACCCCTCAGTTATTTAAGTCATATTCCTTAAGTTACCAAAGTCAATTACGGTTGAAAGCCTTCGCCTTACAGGCGAATATTGCTTTTAAGCCGGCTTTCAATGCAGTTTGGGTTTGAATGATTCTTGTACTTCAGGGGGCTTGAGCCTCAAACCCAAACTATCGGCTTTCAGCCGATAGTAATTGACTTTTAGAACATCTGCAGAAGATAGTTTGTCCGCACTGCGAAGAAGATAATCAGCTGATAGCAGGCTTTCTCAGACCCAACATTATTTTCACCATTTGCGCCTTGTTCTCAATTTCTGTAGAACATAAGAAATTCAGCGCAATTATATGAAAGACTATACTCATTATAAGGGTCTTCTAAAATATAAGCAAGGAGTTTTCCTGTACGGTTACAAACCTTTCGGAGAGAAAACATAAAAGCAAATAGTATATAGACAATCCATAGATTAATAAATTTAATTATGAGATTAATTATGGGTGATATATATGTACAATTTATTTAGTACAGAATTAAACTTCAAAATAGGAATAGTCAAGGAATTGTATGCAAAAGGACTTATCACAGAAACCCAAATGAAAAAAGCCATAGACATATTAATAAAAAACGAAACAGAAAACCTTAAGAAAACCAAAGGAGATTAAAATTATGAAAAGAGTAGTTGCATATTGCAGGGTGTCAACTGATGACAGTGACCAGTTGAATTCTCTGGAAAACCAGAAGACATATTTCAGGCATTATATTGACAAAAATCCCGGCTGGGAATTTATTGATATATATGTAGATGAAGGTATATCGGGTACTAGTATAAATAAAAGAAATGGTTTTAAAAAAATGATAAAAGACGCAGAAAACAAAAGATTTGATTTGGTTATAACCAAAGAGATAAGCAGATTTGCAAGAAATACACTGGACAGCATATTTTATACGAGAAAACTAAAAGAATTAAATGTAGGTGTATATTTTATGAACGATAATATAAACACCTTAGACCCTGACAGTGAACTAAGACTTACCATTATGGCGGGGATTGCCCAGGATGAAAGCAGAAAAACATCTGAACGGGTAAAATGGGGTCAAAAACGTTCTATGGAAAAAGGAGTTGTATTTGGAGTAAGCGTATTAGGGTATAACTTATCGGAAGGAAAATTAACAATAAATGAAGCTGAAAGTAAAATAGTAAAACTTATATTTGATTTATATTTAAATCATGGTATGGGAACACATGTCTTGTGCAAGGAACTTGAAACCAGAGGAATATTAAGTCCCTCTGGTTCAAAGAGCTGGAACAATGCATCACTGCTTAAAATTCTTAAAAATGAGAAATATATAGGAATTTTGAAACAAAAAAAAGAAATCACGGTAGACTATTTAAGTCATAAAAGAAAAAGAAATACAGGTAGTGAAGAATATATAATCATTGAAAATAACCATCAGCCTATAATTGAAACAGATATTTTTTACAGGGTACAGGAAGAAATACAGCGAAGACAAACCTATACATTTGATAATAGCAAATATTCAAATAGATTTGCCTGGTCGGGTAAAATAGAATGTGCTTACTGCAAATCAAAATTCAAACGTAGAATTTGGAGAAAAAAAGACGGGAGCCAAAAGATTTCATGGCAATGTTCCACCGCTATAAAGTATGGAAAAGAAAAAATAAAGGCTCAAAATGAAAAAGTAGGTTGTAATTGCCGGTCACTTAACGAATTAATACTACAAGAATTATTTTTAACAGTTTTAAGTTCTGTAACAAAAAACAGAAAAAAGATAATACAGGAGGTAAAGCAAGCAATATATCAGGCAATTAATGAAGATACGGCCGGAGAAGGCGATATAACTTACAACAAAAACGAAACAGACAAGATAAACTTCAAGAAAGCAAAACTCATAGAACTGTTTACAGACGGACAGATAAAAAGAGAAGAATTTAATAAAATAAACAGTTCATACAACCGCCAAATTGATATATTGGAAGATAATATTAAAAGTATACAGAAAAATTTAAACAGTAAAAAAGAGCTTGCAGAGAAAATGGTTATAATAGAAAAAGCCATTATGAATATTGCAGAAATACAGGAGTTTAGCGGAGAAGTCTGCAAACATTTATTAAATAAGCTGATTGTAAAGGACAGGGAGGAGCTAACCTTTTATATTAACGGAACAGAAAATGCAACAGCAGGATTTTCCATACCTCTTTCGATAACGCCATACCTACGGCAGAAGGTGCAATTCAAATAGCTATGGAGGAAATGCCAATTACTTTACATAACAGTAATGCATTAATACTTGGATACGGAAGAATAGGAAAGGCATTGGCTAAAATGTTGCAGGGCATTGGTGCAAATGTTTTTGTTGAAGCACGTAAGTATGCAGATATTGCATGGATCAAGGCCTATGGATATAAACCTGTAAGTTTAACTGAATTATCGCAGACTGTAAAAGATATGAATGTCATATTTAATACCATCCCATCAATTGTATTAAATCATGAAATTTTAAAGATTTTAAATCAGGAATGCCTTATTATCGATCTAGCATCGAAGCCGGGCGGAGTTGACTTTGATAAAGCAAAAGAACTTAGCCTGAGAGCTATTTGGGCACTGTCACTTCCCGGAAAAGTTGCCCCTGTTACAGCTGCAGAATTTATAAAGGATACTGTATTTAATATTATTGAAGAGTTGGGGGTATAACAATGTTATTGAAAGGAGTAAGAATCGGGTATGCGGTAACAGGCTCATTTTGCACCTTTGACAAAATATTTCCTCAGATTGAGAAATTGGTTAACGAAGGTGCAGACGTTACGCCAATAATATCTGAGTCTGTTAACCAGTATGATACAAGATTTGGCAAAGCAGAAGATTTTAAAACTAAGCTACATACCATAACCGGAAAACAACCCATCAGCACAATAGTCGATGCCGAACCCATAGGTCCCAGGGCTTTGCTGGATATATTGGTTATAGCACCATGTACCGGAAATACAATTTCAAAAATAGCAAACGCCATAACCGACGGACCGGTTACTATGGCTTGCAAAGCCCATCTTAGAAACATGAGGCCGGTTATAATTGCAATTTCCACAAACGACGGTCTTGGAGCAAATGCTAAAAACCTGGGTGTACTGCTGAATATGAAAAACATATATATGGTTCCGTTTGGACAGGATGATCCCATAAAGAAATGTACATCATTGGTTGCAGATTTTGAGCAAATTTTGCCAACGATACTCAGTGCCCGACAAAATAGTCAGATTCAGCCTATGCTGGTTTGCAAATAATGTTTAATTGAAATCAAAAGCAGTGATGTCAAATCATTGCTTTTTTCACGTTTATAATTTTTATACTATTTAATAAAAGTTACAGTTATACAAAAGTATGTAAAGTAAATGGCCGCGGCGTATTTTTTTAAAAAATAACTTAATAATAATATAAGATAAAAATAATTGTAAAAAGTCATAAACTTGAGGTAAACAAAGTGAATAATAAACAATACAGACCTAGTAATGATACACCTGAAAGTCAGCCGTCCGAACAACAGCAGGAACAGAATGTAAATTTACAGGAAATCAAGGAACTTGGATCAACAAATCTTCCAAAGGAGGAAAGCAACATACACTGCATGTCCATTATTGGACAGATAGAGGGACATATATTGCTTCCGCCTCACAATAAAACTACAAAGTATGAACATGTAATTCCACAACTGGTGGCTATAGAAGAGAGTAAGCTGATAGAAGGTTTGCTGCTGATTCTCAATACTGTAGGGGGGGATGTTGAAGCCGGCCTTGCAATTTCAGAAATGGTGGCAAGCCTGTCAAAACCCACCGTTTCATTAGTTTTAGGTGGCGGCCACAGTATTGGAGTTCCTATGGCAGTTTCAGCCGACTATTCATTTATTGCAAGTTCAGCTACCATGACCATACATCCCATCCGGTTAAACGGTATGGTAATCGGAGTTCCTCAAACCTACGAGTATTTTGATAAAATGCAGGAAAGAGTTGTAAACTTTGTTTCCAGCCATTCAAAAATAAAAAAGGATAAGTTCAGAGAGTTGATGCTTAAAACAGGAGAGCTTGCAAATGATGTAGGGACTGTTCTCTTTGGTGAAGAAGCTGCAAGAATCGGGTTGATTGATGAGGTGGGGGGACTGTCGGATGCTATCAAGAAGTTGAATAATTTGATCGAATTAAACAAAAAGAAAAATGATGATGGTTTAAAAAAGGAAGAAGGCTTGCTGCAATGATTCTATATACTATTTATGATTCCTCTGTAATATTTCAGAATATGGATTATTTCAATACAGAGAAATTGAATGCAGGGTTTACCGAAATGGAATTTAACGGTATAAAGTTTCTGGCTGCCAGGACCCCAGATAACGAAATGAGAATAGAACGGCTTCTCAGTACTAATCCACTGCATTTTCTTGATCCCAGATTTCAGCCGGGACTAACTATACCTAAAAAGGAAATATAACGGTAATAAAAATAAGATGGTAACATTTTACCATCTTATTTTTATTACTTAAATATTATATATTATTTAACATTTTTTGTTGCGATTTTTGCGGGATATATAACAGGATCTATGTACGGTTCACCATATACTCCGAAGCCTTCATAATCACACTTGACTTTTACCTGGATTATATAGCTCCAACCGTCGGTAGCCTGATAAATAGCCCATGTTTCGTTTGTAGAGTATTTTGCAACCGGATAATCATAATCATCCTTTTCAACATACCATGAAGTAGTTGATTTTCCTATGGTTACAAACTTGGTGATTTTCTTCAAGTTCGGATAGGTTTTGGTAATTAACGCTTTGATATTTTTATCTGATAATGAAGCATCCTTGTAAGGCTTGTGCTTCTGAGAGAACTGAGCAGGCATTTTTCTTAAATTAGCTCTGTAATCAGTTGCTATTTTATTGCAATCTTCGGCATTCTTTTTCAATTTTTCCAAATCGCCATTTGTCCAATCAATGTTGAAGCTTCCTGATGCAATTTTCTGATTGTTAAGTGAAAGGTCAATTGTAACTTCATGTTCACCTGATCCCAGTAATATAAATAAATTTTCATACCAGGTTGTCAGATTATAACCAACAGTATCTTTGGGATCTGGAACAATCTCAAAAGTAAAATAAGCTTTGTTTGACTGATAATCCTGAATATTCATGGGTATAATCGGAGTTGAGTTCCCATAATACTCCATACCGTCAATACTGAGAGTTGCTACAGCTTGAACAGTTTCATACGGAATATATGTATCATCGAATTTCTGTCCGATTTTTTCGATGGACTGTACTTTTTTATCAAGATACGCTATTGCATAAATTTTACTGTCTGCAGTAAATTTGTCTGTAAATTGACCTGCAGTTTCTTTACCGGCCTTAATACCTGATTCTGAAAATAAGATTTTGCCTACATTGTTTTTATGTACGTCACTTGCATAAATACTGTCTGCAGCAGCAACCGTACTCAGTGGGCTCACTAAATATGTCAGCAAAAGTGCTGCAACCATAAAAATAGAAATAATGCTCTTTTTCATTAATAATCTCCTTAGCTGTTAATTTTAGTAATACGATTATACATTATTTGTCACATAATGTAAACATAAGTATGATTTTATATTAAAAATAATACATTATTCAACAATCTTTAACCTTTTTTTATGGTTCCTGTGCTAAAATCAATAAATAGATTTTTTCTATAGCCAGTACCTGTGAATTTGGCAACAAGAGAAGAATCTTCATCAAATACATTTACATCGCAGCCACATATTTTATTGCCGTCGGATATGACTTTAGCCTCAGCAGTAATGACTTTTCCCTTGGGGGCTTTATAATATGCAATACTGGAGTTGATTCCTACAGTTGCAAGACCATTTGAGTTTGTTGCAGCCGCAAAAGCAAAATCCGCAAGAGTATATATTGCACCGCCCTGAACTACATCCAGACCATTGAGATGCTTTTCCGAAATTTCCAAACGGCATATGGCAAAGCCTGATTCGACTTTTATCAGTTCAATTCCCACAAAGTGGGCAAACCGGTCTCTTTCAAAAAACTTTATGATATCTGCTTCCATTACAACCTCCGAATTTTTATGAAATCTGTTTACCATCTTGTACATTGTTAATAGAGGGTATTAATATTTATTATTGCAAAATACCATTTATAAGTAAATATTTATGTACAGATACCTTATGCAGGTGACAGTCTCAGTATTCAAAAGCCTGTTTTAATATTCAAAATTCTAAAAAATTTATTGATATTCCTTTAAGTATCCTTGAGATACTGCTAATATTAAGTATGGAATAATATATACGGAGGGTTTTGATGGGGGTCCGAAGAGCAGGCATTGAAGATGTAAAGAGCATGAGTTATATTCATTCTCAGACCTGGAAAAAGGCCTATGTTGATTTTATATCTGAGGAATATCTTAATAATCTATCGGACGACGGATGGATACCCTTGTTTTTAAGAGCCTTCAGAGAAAAGCTTCATGAGGCGGCGGTTTTTGAAGTTGACGGGAATATTACTGGTACAGTGACCTTCGGACAAGGAAGAAAAGGAATTGATTCAGAAAGATATTCCGATAATTATCCGTACAGTACCGGAGTTAACCCGGTGGATTCTCTCAATTATAAGTCAGGAGGTGAAATAATATCTCTCTATGTTCTTCCTCAGTACTGGTCCACCAAACAGGGGTATATGCTGACAAAATTCGCTGTTGATGCACTGGGAAGACAGGGCTATGGTAGCTGTTATATATGGGTTATAAGGGACAATGAGAGAGCAGTAAACTTCTACAAACGGTTTGGTTTTAAAAGAACCGGAGAACTTATGACAGTTATGCTGGCAGGCTTGCCTGTGGTTGAAGAAAAATATAAAATTATGTTATAATATCACCTGTATGTAAAAAAAATAGTAATCAAATACGCAGCCAAATTAAACTAAAGCTTGATAAAAAAAATTAAAAACAATTTGTATAAAAAAACGTAGACGGCTTTATATCACTGGTTGTAAACGCTGCATTGCAGTGGAATGGAGGAGAGCATTGAGCAAAAGAGTAACTACTCAGGTTTCTGCAGAGGAAATAGCTCAGCAGTATAAATATATAGAAGCCTTAAAGCAGTTTAATCAGGATTTGGTAACTAAAACCGGTAAACCGGTTAAATATAATATAGAAACCTTTGGCTGCCAGATGAATGAAAATGATTCTGAACGCCTTTCAGGTATGCTTTCTGAAATGGGATATTCCGAATGCTTCAAAAGGGCTGAAAGCGACCTTATTATATTTAATACCTGCTGTGTCAGAGAAAATGCCGAACAAAAGGTATATGGCCATCTGGGAGCGTTAAAGAAACTAAAGGAGGGTAATCCCAACCTTATTATAGCAATATGTGGCTGTATGATGCAGCAGCCTGAAGTTGTGGAGCATATAAAGAAGGTATACAGGCATGTTGATATAGTATTCGGAACCCACAATCTGTATAAGTTTCCGGAATTGCTCAATAGTGCTGTAGAAACAGGTGAGACTGTTATTGATGTCTGGGAATCAACAGGTTCCATTGCGGAGAATATGCCGATAACACGTAAGGACAACCTTAAGGCCTGGGTAACCGTTATGTATGGCTGCAACAACTTCTGTTCCTATTGCATTGTTCCATATGTCAGAGGAAGGGAACGCAGCAGAAGCATTGATGAAATAAAGAATGAAGCAATAAAACTGGCTGAGGAGGGTTGCAAGGAAATTACCCTGCTTGGGCAGAATGTCAACTCCTACGGCAAGGACCTTGAAGGAGAATACTCTTTCGCCGGCCTGCTCAGAGAGTTGAACACAGTTGACGGTATTGAACGCATCCGATTTATGACTTCACATCCCAAGGATCTTTCTGATGAGCTGATTTTCGCCATGAGAGATTGCGAAAAGGTATGCGAGCATTTGCATTTGCCCGTTCAGGCCGGCAGCACAAGAATACTTGATGAGATGAACCGCAGGTACTCAAAGGATCAGTATCTTGAACTACTGGATAAAGTGAAGGCACATATACCAGGTATTTCATTATCAACAGATATAATTGTGGGTTTTCCCGGTGAAACTGAGGAGGACTTTTCAGAAACGCTTGATGTTGTGGCAAAGGCCAAGTTTGATATGGCATATACCTTCCTTTATTCAAAGAGAACCGGAACTCCAGCTGCAAAGAACCCTGATCAGGTATCTGACGAGACTAAAAAAGAGAGATTTGACAGACTGCTTGCTCTTCAAAACTCCATAAGCCGTGAAATCAATGATGAACTTTTGGGAAAAGAGGTGGAAGTGCTTGTTGAAGGTCTCAGCAAGAGCAGTAAGACAACCAATACCGGCAGAACCAGAGAAAACAAGATTGTTAACTTTAAGGGCAATCCGGAATTGATTGGAAAACTGGTCAAGGTTAAAATCGATACAATACAAACCTGGTCCTTGCTTGGCAAGCTGGTATAAAATTAGTAACGTTTTAGTAAGTTAGAAAATATAAATAAATAATTGGCGAGATATAAATTTTTCACTTTTGAATGAAAAATAATCTGATTTGCCGGAATGGAGATAAATTATGGATATTACAGAAAAGGCAAGAGAACTTGGTTTAATGCTTGCAAACTCAAAAGAGATGGAATTATATAAAAACAGTGAGGCAGCAATGCAGTCTGACTCTAAATCAACCACACTTATGAATGAATACAAACAGCTTCAGATAGAAATGGTTAAGAGAACCAGAGAAAACGCTGCAGCTGAGGTTATAGAAGAAGCAAAGCAAAAGCTTTTGGCAAAACAGAAGGAGATAAATGAGTATTCCACAACCTTTGAATTCCTTTCAGCAAAAGCTAATCTTGAGGCATTGATGAAGAAGGTAAATGATATAATAGTTTTCTCCATAACAGGTGAGCCAACCTGTACCGACGACAAATGCAAAACTTGCGGCGGAGGCTGTAAGGGCTAAGCACAAAGCATAATTTACAATTAAATTATTATGGAGGATAGTATGGCTACAGTTACTCCAATGATGCAGCAGTACTTGAGTATAAAGGATCAATATAAAGACTGTATACTGTTTTTCAGGCTGGGAGATTTCTATGAAATGTTTTTCAGGGATGCAGAGGTTGCTTCCAGAGAGCTTGAAATAACTCTTACAGGTAAGGATTGTGGTATGGAGGAGCGTGCGCCCATGTGCGGCGTTCCTTTTCATGCTGCTGACGGATACATAGCACGTTTGGTTTCAAAGGGTTTCAAGGTTGCTATCTGTGAGCAGGTTGAGGACCCGGCCCTTGCAAAGGGAATTGTTAAAAGAGACGTTGTAAGAGTAGTAACACCGGGAACTGTTACAGACATTGCAATGCTCGATGACAGGAAGAATAATTATCTTATGTCTGTTTGCAGAAACGGTAATTTTTACGGACTGGCAGCTGTTGATATAACTACAGGAGACTTTTATGCCACCAGGATTACCTGGGGCAATACAAAAGGCAAGCTGCTTGATGAAATCGCAAAGTTTATGCCTTCCGAGCTTGTAGTAAACAGTGAATTCAATGAAGACAAGGAACTGCTCGGTCAGCTGAACCTGCGGTTTAACATATACATATCTGGTTTTGATAACTGCAGTTTTGAGTATGGTAATGCAAAGGAGACATTAAAAGAGCATTTTAATAACTTGAATTTGGACCTGTCCGAATACGATATTTCGGTCAATGCAGCCGGTGCCCTGCTGAAATATCTGGATATGACCCAAAAGGTCAGCCTCAGCCATATTCAAAACTTTAATTCATATAATATTGAAGAATTCATGATTCTGGATGCAGCTACCAGAAGAAATCTTGAGTTAACCGAAACCATGAGGGAAAAATCAAAACGGGGCTCACTTCTATGGGTTCTGGATAAAACCATGACATCCATGGGTGGCAGACTGTTGAGAAAATGGATAGAACAACCCCTTGTCAACCCGGGTGATATTCAACTGAGGCTGGATGCCGTAGATGAGTTCAAAAACAGATTTATGGCCCGTATGGAAATAAGAGAAATGCTGCGCAGAGTTTATGATATGGAAAGACTCATGGGCAAGGTTGTGCTTGGAAGTGTAAACTGCAGGGATTTGATAGCTTTAAAAAACTCTGTGAATCAGATTCCTTATATAAAAAATACACTGACGGAATTTGAAGCTGAACATAACAAATACTGCAATGAACAGGTGGATACCCTTGCAGATGTTTGCCAACTTATAGAAGCAGCAATAATAGATGAGCCTCCCATAACCATCAAAGAAGGCGGCATCATTAAAGATGGTTACAATGCAGAGGTGGACAAGCTAAGACAGGCATCAACACAGGGAAAGGACTGGATTGCAGCTCTGGAAGCCGCCGAAAAGGAAAAGACTGGTATAAAGAATCTCAAGGTGGGCTTCAACAGGGTATTCGGTTATTACATAGAAATAACCAAGTCCAATTTCTCATTGGTACCAGAGGCTTACATAAGAAGGCAGACCCTTGCAAACTGTGAAAGATACATAACTCCTGAACTTAAGGAGATTGAAGATAACATTCTGGGTGCTGAAGAGAAAATAATTCAGCTGGAATACGGTTTATTTGTTGAGGTTAAGGAAGCAATTGCTTCCCAGCTAACAAGGATAAAAACTACCTCAAAAGCACTGTCTGAGCTTGATGCCCTGGCATCACTTGCAGAGGTTGCCGACCGGGAAGGCTATTGTATGCCTGAGATAACTGCAGCCGATGAAATACATATTGTGGATGGAAGACATCCCGTAGTTGAGAAAATGATAGACAAGAGCAGCTTTGTGCCAAACGACACAGAGCTGGATATGGGTGAAGACAGACTTGCCGTAATCACCGGACCGAACATGGCCGGCAAGTCCACTTACATGAGGCAGGCTGCCCTCATTGTTCTAATGGCACAAATCGGCAGCTTTGTTCCTGCAACTTCTGCCAAAATCGGGCTGGTGGACAGAATATTTACCAGAGTGGGGGCATCCGATGATCTTGCTTCAGGGCAGAGTACCTTTATGGTTGAGATGTCCGAGGTGGCAAATATTCTGATGAATGCTACACAGAGAAGTTTGCTTATACTTGACGAGATAGGCAGGGGAACAAGTACCTTTGATGGCCTCAGTATTGCATGGGCTGTTATTGAATACATTGTAAACAAGGAAAATCTGGGCTGCAGAACACTTTTTGCAACACATTATCATGAGCTTACAGAGCTGGAAGGCAAGCTTACAGGAATAAAGAATTACTGTATAACTGTAAAGGAAAAAGGCGAGGACGTCATATTCCTGCGTAAAATAATCAGAGGTGGTGCAGACGGCAGCTATGGCATACAGGTTGCGAGACTTGCCGGCGTGCCTCTGCCTGTGATCGACAGGGCGAAGGAAATCCTCAAGGAGCTGGATGACGCTGATATAAACAAAAATGGAAAGGCACGCAGAGTCAGGAAGCAGGTTGAAGGACAGCTTGACCTTTTTGAGGCAGCGGCCAGAGCGTCAGCCAACAATGATATACTTGAGGATATACGGAAAATTGATATTTCAAGGCTGACGCCAATTGATGCAATGAATATACTTTATGAGCTTCAGCGCAAGATGAAAAACTGAATTTGATCGGAAGCGCCTAATTTGATTAAAGAGTTGAATTTGTTACCGTTAAAATCTATTTTGGGATATATGGATCAAAATGACGGAACGAAACAGGAGGTTTTATGGGACGTATTATTGTACTGGATGAAAATACATCAAACAAAATAGCTGCCGGGGAAGTTGTAGAAAAGCCGGCTTCTGTTGTTAAGGAGCTTGTAGAAAACTCCATTGATGCCGGTGCAACAAGCATCTCAGTGGATATAAGAAACGGTGGTATTTCACACATAAAAGTAACAGATAACGGCAGTGGTATGGATGAAGACGATGTCGAGATAGCCTTTGAGCGACATGCGACCAGTAAAATAAAACGGGCGGAGGATCTGGACTCCATTATTACAATGGGCTTTCGCGGGGAAGCACTGGCCAGTATTGCTGCTGTATCTTCTGTTGAGCTTCAGACCAGGGCAGCGGGTAAAACCTATGGAATGTATGTGCACATCAGCGGAGGCACCTTCAAGGAGGTAAGGCAGACAGGATGTCCTGTGGGTACGACCTTTATTATTAAAGATTTATTTTACAATACTCCTGCCAGATATAAGTTTCTCAAAAAGGATTCAACCGAAGCAGGATATATCTCTGATACCATCTCCAGAATTGCACTTGGCAATACAGATATATCCTTTAAATTGGCCAGTGGAAAAACCCAGCTTATTCATACCCCGGGAAATAATGACTTAAAAAGTACTATTTACAGCATATATGGCAAAGAAATCATCAGGGAGCTGATGGAGGTCAATTATCAGGATGAAAAATACAAGATAACCGGTTATGTGGGAAAACCTGAGGCTGCAAGAGCAAACAGAAATTACCAGTCATTATATATTAACAAGAGATATGTCAAGAGTAAGCTTGTGTCATATGTTGTGGAACAGGCTTATAACAGCATACTTATGAAGAACAAATTCCCGTTTTTCGTATTGAATATAGAACTTAATCCACTGTTAGTAGATGCCAATGTTTCACCTGCCAAGACGGAAGTCCGCTTTGCAGAGGAAAGCTACCTTTCAAGAGCCATATATTTGGCCGTATCAAAGGCTTTAAGTTCTGATGTACTGTTTAACCCGGTCACTGTTTCAAACAAGGATAGAGAAATTTTCAAGTTTAAAAATGTTGATCCAAAACCCGGATATGTTCAGGAAGAACTGGATTACAGAGGGCAGGGACTACAGGAAAGTAGTCAGAAGTCGCAGAACAGCAGTCCGGGCTTTGACGCCGGAAATCAGAAGCCGGAAAAGCTTTTTGAAGAACAGAAAACAGGAATAGTAAGGTCAGTTCCCATGAAGGAGACTTTTCAGGCTTCCCTGGGCTCTGACAATACGAGAGTTACTGAAGAAAAAGAAATCAGAATGTTTACAGAAGCATTAAAGCCGCTGGCAAGAACCGATATTTACGCTAGTTCAGGCAAAAACGACAATGTGCTTCCGGCGGATCTATTAAATAGAATACCAAATGATACTATTGTTCCAATTACAAAAAGTGATTATCCTCAAGCAGAGCAAATACAATCGGTTCTGGCAGCTGACGTTATTTCAGATACACTTGTAATGGAAGTCACCTCCGGTTTATATGAGGATAATTCCCAAAACAAGGCAGTAACTGTTGATCAAACTGCTTTTTCCGGAATTGAGCCTGCTGCAAGTGAGAATATAAGTAAAAAAGCCCAGCCCGATCTTACTTCGATGAAATACATCGGGCAGGCATTTTCAACCTACATCCTTCTTCAGAGCGGAGAAGAACTGGTTATGGTTGATCAGCATGCTGCTCACGAGCGAATTCTTTATGAAAAGCTTAAGGTAAAATTTGAAGAACAGGAAAACACCACTCAGCTTTTGTTGGAGCCTGTAGTAATTCAGTTCCAAGCGCTTGAGCTTGTTGAAATTAAGGCAAAACAGCAATTGTTGAATAAAATCGGTTTTACATTTGAGGATTTTGGTAATAATTCCATTATAATCAGGGGTATACCTTATATGTTGGAGGGAGCATCCCCAAAGGATGTATTCATGGAAATAGCTGAAAAGGTTCTGTCAGATCTAAAGCCTTTGGCTACACCTCTGGCAGATGAAATTATACATACAATTGCCTGCAAGGCTGCTATAAAAGCCAATAAAAAGCTGAATGACAGTGAGGTTAATAAACTGCTGGAAGAGTTGAGTATAACCGGCAGACGTTATACCTGTCCCCATGGACGGCCGACTGTAATCAGACTGACCAAGTATGAAATTGAAAAAATGTTTAAAAGGATAGTGTGAAAGGATTTTTAATGAAGGATGTTATTGTGATAGCAGGCCCAACTGCTTCAGGCAAGACAAATTTATCTATAGAGCTTGCAAAACATTTAGACGGGGAAATAATTTCATCAGATTCCATGCAGGTTTACAAATACATGGATATAGGAACCGCAAAACCGACTGCTGCAGAAATGCAGGGTATCAAACACTATCTGATTGATGAGATTTTGCCCAGCGAGGAATTTAATGTTGTAAAGTTTAAGGAACTGGCTGAAAAGTATATCGAAGAAATTATTAATAAAGGGAAGCAGCCCATACTAGTTGGAGGAACAGGGTTATATATCAGTTCTCTGGTAAATAATATAACCTTCAGTGAAACTCAAATCGATTGGGAGCTCCGTGAAAAATTAACCAAAGAAGCTGAAGAAAAAGGTGCGGGCTATGTTCATGAAAAGCTCAAAGAAGTTGATCCCTCAGCCGCAGAAAGTATTCATCCCAATAATGTAAAGAGGGTAATACGTGCGTTGGAAGTGTACTACCAGACACAAAAGCCTATTACCTATCACAATGAAATATCCAGAGCAATACCGTCAAAGTATAATTTCATCATCCTTGCACTTACAATGGAACGTGAAAAACTTTACGACAGAATCAACAAACGTGTGGATATAATGCTTGAAAACGGGCTTGTAAATGAGGTTGAAAAACTGGTAGAGATGGGTTTTGGGGATTCTATAACCTCAATGCAGGGAATTGGCTACAAGGAAATACTGGCATATCTTAAAAATGAGATATCACTTGATGAGGCGGTTGAAAATATTAAACGGGAGTCAAGAAGATATGCAAAGAGGCAAATTACATGGTTCAAGAGAATGAATGAAATAAAATGGTTTAGTATAGATAATTATGGAAATACTAATAATATTATTAATGATGCCTTAACCTTTATAAACAGCCATAGTGCTTAGTTTGAGGTTAGTAGTACTATATTCTTATTGCATGGGTTGGCATTATCTAGTAGAATAAAACTATTATTATGTCTTCATGTTCAGTGTAATTGATTCTGGGGGCTAATATGGTTTGATCCCAACATGTCGGATCAAACCAGTAATTATATATAAAACAAAGGAGAGGATTACTTTGGTAAAGAATACTATCAATTTGCAGGACATTTTTTTAAATCAGGTCAGGAAAGAGCATATAGCGGTTACAATATATCTGACTAATGGTTTTCAATTAAAGGGAATGGTTAAGGGCTTTGACAATTTCACAGTTGTTCTGGACAGTGACGGAAAACAGCAGCTTGTTTATAAACATGCTATTTCAACAATAAGTCCGATGAAAGTTGTAAACCTGATTTTCAATGATCAGACGAAGGAATAATCCAGTTCTACATAGTTTTATTACTATATAATTGAAATGGAATATTAAAAATTGTTATAATAAAAACTCCTATTATTTAAGTATAAACTTAATAATAGGAGTTTTTTGTGCTTCTAAATAGTTTACATTCTTCTGAATACACCGATTACCTTACCTATAATAGATAAATTGTCCTTTACTATTATGGGTTCAAGTCTGCTGTTTTCAGGCTGTAATCGGATATAATCCTTTTCCTTGTAAAATGTCTTACAAGTAGCTTCATCTTCAATTAATGCAACAACTATATCCCCGTTGTTGGCAGTTGATTGCTGCCTGACCAGAACAAAATCCTTGTCAAGTATTCCGGCTTCTATCATACTGTCACCTTGTATTCTAAGCATAAATGCAGTGCTGTTCTGTACAAAGTCAACGGGCAAGGGGAAGGTATCAGTTATATTTTCAACTGCCAAAATCGGTTGGCCGGCTGCAACTTTTCCCACAATAGGGACTTCGATCATCTCACGCGAAGTATAATAGTTCTCTCCGGTGGAAGTTTTAGCAGCCTTTACCGGTTTATTTGAATTATTTAAAATTTTTATAGCTCGTGGTTTGGTGGGGTCCTTCTGAAGGACACCGTTGTCAGTAAGCTTCTGCAAATAAGCATGAACCGTAGAGGTAGACTTAAAACCAACCGCAGCACAAATCTCTCTGACTGAAGGGGGATAACCGTTTTCGTATACACATTTATTGACATAGTCAAGAATTTCCTGCTGCTTGCTAGAATTCTTCTTAGCCATAAAAACCTCCTAATTTATGTAGATTTCAAGGTAAGTATAGCATAATAAATTCCAAAAAGCAAACTAATGTTCGAAAATTTATGAAATCTATTGACAAAAGGAACGGATGTTCGATATTATTATATATGTAAAGAACAAATGTTCGGGAGGGTGCTGGAATGAATGGAAAGAGATATGTTTTAAAAAATAAGGTTAAGTTTTTCAGTTTTATATTTTTAACTTCTCTAATTATATTTATGATGGTTTATACAGTCAGTGTTTCAGGTCATAAAGAACCATGCTATGAGACTGTGACTATTAACTCAGGGGATACTCTATGGTCCATAGCTCAGCAGTATAACAGTGACAACAGAGATATAAGAGGATATATACATGATATTAAAAAGCTCAATAACTTGGACTCCAGTTTATTAATTGAAAACACTTCTATTATTATTCCTGTTGAAAATTAATTTTTGACAAATTGATTTAATTTAACCCATTTATTTGACAATTATATATTGCGGTAGTATTATAGATGCTGTGTTAGCAAGCTTTGCCTAATTGGCCTTGGAGGTTTTTGATTCATGTCAGTAAATTACTTGTCAATGAGCTTTATAATCTGCATAATATTGTATTTACTAGGCTCTTTCTCTGCATTGCTTACATACTCCAAGCCCAAAATTTCAAACACTCTTTCCAATATTTTATCAGCTGCCGCCGGAAGTTTATTAAGTTTATCAATGATATACAAATTGATTTATGCTGAAGATATTACTATTGCGTTTAAAATCAATAACAACCTTCCGTTTATGGACTTTAATTTCAAGATAGACAATCTCTCGGCATTTTTTCTGTTTTTAACCGGTTTGATCACATTAATTGTATCCATTTATTCATTAACTTATATGAAAAGATTTTTTTATATCAAGAATGTAGGTGTATTCGGGGCTTTTTACAATCTTTTCATTCTTTCAATGCTTCTTCTGACTACAAGTAACAATATTCTGTTATTCCTGTTGTTTTGGGAGCTGATGTCATTGTTTTCTTACTTTCTAGTCATATACGAGCACGAAAAGGATGAAGCACAAAGAGCCGGAAAAACTTATATAATAATGACTTATACCGGAACGGCATTTATAACTGCAGCGTTTGTATTAATAGCATACTTTACAAAAAGTTTCGAATTATCTGCAATTACGACTTCTTTAATTCCAAAAAGTTTTTCAAATCTTATTTATGTATTTCTGCTTATAGGCTTTGGAACGAAAGCAGGTATTATACCGATGCATATCTGGCTTCCTTACGCATACACCGAGGCTCCCAGCAATATTGCTTCAATAATGTCTGCAGTTATGAAAAAGCTGTCAATATACGGGCTTTTAAGAATAATATTTTATGTTTTACCTGAAAATGCAATGTGGTGGGGTGTGCTTACTCTTGTAATCGGAACAGTTTCAGCTGTATTTGGAATAGCATATTCGGCTGCTTCAACTATTAACATTAAGAGACTCCTTTCATATTCAAGCATAGAAAATATGGGTATTATCTTTTGCGGTATTGGTATCATGCTTATAGCAAGAGCATCAGGAAACTCATTTTTATTATCCTTGTCACTAACCGGTGTATTAGTACACACATTAAATCATGCATTGTTTAAATCATTACTATTTATGGGAGCAGGAGCAATCAGATTGGGAACAGGTACCAGAAACATGGAAAAGCTGGGGGGACTTATAAAGAAAATGCCTCTTGTTTCAATTTTTGTTTTTACAGGGTGTCTGTCCATATCTGCTGTGCCGCCATTGAATGGGTTTGCTAGCGAGTATATTATCTTTCAGTCAATTATTAATAGTATTATTTGGTTTTTACCTTCAGGTCAATTCTCAATAATTTTACTATTTGTTATTGTTGCAGCCTGCCTTGCTCTTACAGGTGCACTCGTTGTGTTTAGTTATGTCAAACTTTTTGGAATATCCTTTTTGGGTATGCCAAGAAGCCCTGAGGCAGAGAATGCCACAGAGCCTGAAAAGCCGATGCTCGCTGCATTGGGAATCTCTGCATTACTGTGTATATTATCGGGAATTGGATTTAAACAAGTAATAAGATTTATTGATAATGTATCCGGCGACCTTATAAATATCAAGCTCCTGTCAACAGACTGGTCTCTTTCGGATTTTCTGCATTATCCGCTTGAAAATAGAAGCTTAAGTATTTCTTTCAGTTGGTTATTCGTGCTTATATTATTATCAACGGGTTTGATAGCTGTATTTGTTTTGGCTGTGAGGAAAAGGACTTCTGTTCAAAAGTACAACACATGGGATTGCGGTTATACAAAGTTAAACCCCAAGATGCAATACTCTGCAATTGGTTTTTCAAAATCAATCAGAATTATATTCAGAGGCCTTTTTAAACCTAATAGAGATTTGGTAATAACTGAGGGCACTGGTCCATATTTTATCAAAAAGGCTAATTACAACGTATCAACTGAAAAAGTGATTGAAAAGTATTTATATAAACCATTTATATTAGGTATTGTAAACTTCTCAAGAAA
>JAQSXC010000080.1 GCA_029266335.1 Eubacterium sp.
CACCCCGGCTGCCGGAAACTGCTGCGCTGATAGTGTACTGCTCATAGGTCTTAACTGTGGTAACCAACGGAAGTGCAAGCTCAGGTATTCTTCCGCTGGCAATAGGAAACGCTCCAGCACCGTTTATTAAACAATTAGTCTCAACAATACAATCATCCGGCAGCCCGGCTATAGCGCCGTTATTTTGAACATTGGCCACCTGTATGGTGTTTGAATTATTATGTATACCTTCTATTAAAGCAATGGCAACCTCGGAATATAAGGCTCCTCCCCTTTCTTCAAGCTGTTTGGGTTTCTCTTTTAGTTCAGGATTGAAATAAATCTGGAAGAGCTCCTTTTCAATGGCTTTAACCTGCTGCGCTCTGGTGCCTTGGTCGCTTTGGAGATCCTCCATTTCCTCCTTAAGTCTTTCCTGCTCAAAATAGTAATAGCCGAGATAGGGTGAAGGAATCATTCCTATTTTTTTGCTTATTTCACCCATTCCTTCAACATCAGATATATTTTTTACTATGCTTTCCTGAAAGATTTTTTCTTCCAGAAGCTGCAATATTTTATCTTCACCATTGATATAAACCTTTTTTATCCAGCTCAGATGCAACGGATTTTCGAGTGCTTAACAACTGCTTCAGTAACCATTCCCGAGGGATTTGTAAAGTTAATTAAGAATGCGTCGGGACATAGTTCCTCCATATCCTTGGCGATGGACAGTATAACGGGAATGGTCCTCAGTGCTTTGGCAAAACCGCCCGCTCCGGTTGTCTCCTGCCCGATAAGGCCATATTTCAGAGGGATCTTTTCGTCCTTCTCTCTTGCATCAAGCCCACCCACCCTTATCTGAGTAATTACATAGGAGCAGCCTTGAAGAGCGCTTCTCCTGTCAAGTGTAGAAGTAACCTTTATATTTAATTGAGCTTTTTCAATCATTCTTTTTGCAAGTGAGCAGGTAATTGCAAGCTTCTCCGTACCCATTTCCACATCGACCATTGCTATTTCTGTTATTTTCAGAACATAACTTCTTTTGATGATACCTTCGATCAGTTCGGGTGTATAACTGCTGCCGGCGCCTATTATGGCAATTTTAAATTCATTCATTTATTTTCTTCCTTTCTGCTTTTATAATCATTTTAAAATAATACTATACTGCTATAATGCCTAATTCAATTCAGCTATGTCCTTATCGTTGATTAGCAATGTAAATCGTTGACCCACCATGTTTTTTGTTTCTTAGACAGTATATATAATCTTAAGCAAGGGAGCGCATAGCGAACAAGAAAATTTGCTTCGCATTAGCATCCGGATGGCACTGTAAAAGTCATGAGCGAAGTGAATTATCATGACTACCATATTTTGCATAGGAGAGAGTGATAAAATTGAGTAACATTCAAATGCAGCAGCCTGTATTAAATAAAAAAAACAAAGTAAGTTTTTTTAAGCGCAATAAAGAACAGCTGGAATTGCAAACAATGGTAATACCGTGTATAGCCCTGATCCTGGTATTCTCATATATTCCAATGTACGGTGTCATTACGGCATTTCAGGAATATAAGCTGGGTGATATCATTGGCTTGAGCCAATGGGTTGGATTTAAATATTTCAAGGAATTCTTCATGGATCATAATTTCTGGCGTATTATGAAAAATACCTTTGGTATAAGCATGTTGAAACTCTTAATCGGATTTCCTGCACCCATCATATTGGCCATTTTAATAAATGAAGTCAGGAGCACCGCTTTTAAAAAGTCGGTACAGACAATATCCTATATGCCTCACTTTATATCCTGGGTTGTCGCCTCCGGCCTGTTCTTTGAACTTCTTTCAATTGACGGCGGTATTGTAAATACAATTATGGTGAATTTAGGTATTGTTGATCAGCCTATAATGTTTTTCGGGGATCCGAAATATTTTTGGGGAATTGTAGTAATAAGTGATATATGGAAAGAAGTCGGCTTCAATTCCATAATCTTTATAGCAGCAATAGCGGCAATTGATTCTGAGCTGTATGAAGCCGCTGAAATTGACGGAGCAGGCAGACTGGCAAAAATATGGCATATTACGCTTGCCTGCATAAAGCCAACCATTATCATTATTCTGATACTGGATATCAGTAATATTGTTAATGCCGGGTTTGAGCAAATCATGCCGCTTACAAATAATCTGAAAAATCAAATGATACTGGAATCGTCTGAGATTATAGACACTTATGTCTACAAAATGGGTATCCAACTCTGGAGATATTCCTATTCTACAGCTGTAGGCGTTTTTAAATCAGTACTTTCAATAGCACTTTTGACCTTTGCAAACCAGTTTGCCAAAAAAATAGGAGAGGACAATTTGTGGTAATCCATTAACTTAAAAGGAGGAATATCCGGTGAAAAAGAAAATTGATGCATTTGATATATTGAATTATGTTATATTGTTTCTGTTAACCATTATTACAATATACCCCATACTTAACACTGCGGCCATTTCTTTAAATGAAGGTCTGGATACCATGCGCGGAGGTATAACGGTGTTTCCGAGAAAGTTTACCTTACAGAATTATGCCATTATTTTCAAAAACAAAAGCATATTGAATTCCTTCGGAATAACTGTATTGAGAACTTTGATCGGTACTGTCACCAGCCTTTTAGCCACATCCCTGCTGGCATACGGACTATCAAAAAAGAATTTGAAGTGGAAAAAGCTTTATACGGGTATATGCGTGGTGTCCATGTATTTCTCAGGAGGACTTATACCTACATATCTGCTGATATATAATATAGGCCTCATCAATAATTTCTGGGTCTATATAATTCCAAACATGATCAGTGTTTTTAATGTAATCATTGTAATGACATTTTTTAAACAGATCCCCGAGGCTCTGGAGGAGTCGGCCAAGCTGGACGGAGCAGGTCAGTTCCTGATCCTTTTCAGAATAATTTTACCTGTTTCGATGCCAATGCTGGCTACAATAGCTCTGTTTAACGCAGTGTTCCAATGGAATTCATGGTTTGACGGGTACATATATATGACTAATGACAATCTTCTGCCCCTGCAGAATATTCTTCTGAGGATAATCAATTCAAATTCCATGAGTGAAACACTTTCAAAAGCCGGCTCGGCATCTGCAATGGTCAACAAATTCAAGGGTGTAACGGTTAAATCCGTTAATATGGCCACTATGATGGTTTCCATGATTCCGATTTTTATGGTATACCCGTTTTTACAAAAGTATTTTGTTAAGGGAATTATGGTTGGCTCTATCAAAGGATAGGTTACTATGCAAGATACCATACACATCTCAGATTGACTGAATTTTGGTGTGTTTAGTATAATAAAAATTAAGGAGGCAAACAGATGAAACGGTTCAAAGCCATTGCCATTGCTATGTCAGTATCCCTGGTTATGAGTATTATGTCAGGCTGTGGTAATTCTGATGGAGGCGATGCAGTAAATTCAACTGCAGTTGATTCAAATGGTAAGCAGTATGTTACTACTGAAGCTGTGGGTATGAAAGACGGGAGTTTTGTTTATCCGAACTCACCGGTTGAATTTTCAATTATGTGGATGTACGATTGGTGGACACCGTTATCTCCGCTGGCGTGGGGAGAGGATGATGTAAGCAGGTACATTCAGGACAGGTTTAATGTTAAGATAAACCAGTCGGGAGCGGAAGGCGACCCCAAGGAAAAGCTCAATGTATTGATTGCAAGTAATAATTTGCCTGATGTACTTATTATGGACAGGGGGGCTGACTGGAAAAAGGTAATTCAGGCTGGCAAAATAGTTTCAATTGACGATTATATAAAAAAATATCCTGCTTATCTGTCAAAGGTTTCCGAGAAAACATTAAATACATACCGGCAGGACGGAAAGATTTATGGAATGCTGAACTGGGCTACTTCGGAGAATCATCCCATGGGAAACGGAGGATATTCCATAAACAGCAAGCTCTATAAGCAGTTGGGCTCACCGAAGTTGGAAACACTTGACGATCTGTATAATTATCTGGTTAAAATCAAGCAGAGCAATATAAAGGTTGACGGAAAACCTATTGTACCGTTCCAGGGCGACACCCGTTGTGACAGCCCTCTGGACAAATTTGTTTTCAGGTCGGCACTTGGAGATTATAATCCGGGACTTAACCCTCATTATTTGTCCAATGTGGACGGCAAACTGACTTACTTTTTAAATGATCCCAAATGGGTTGAAACAGCATTATTTATAAACAAGCTGTTTAGAGAAAAGCTCATCAACCCGGATGTTTTCATAGAAAAGACTGATCAAATGGAAGAAAAGCTTGCAAACGGCAGAGTAGGTGTTTTCTGTTCCGGTGCCGATATGGTGGATCCCGTGGCTAAGGGAAGAATGTCCTGGAAGGCTGCAGATCCGGAAGGCGATTACAAGGCAATAGAACCGTTTGCCAACAGCGGTGTGGATAGTAATAAAGTATGGACTTCCTCCTTCAGTACTATGGGATGGAATGTGATATCAATCACAGAAAATGCCAAAGATCCTGAGAGAATACATGCATATTTTGACTGGGTGTTTTCCGATGAAGGGCAGCTCATTACTTTTAACGGACCCAAGGGAATTATCTGGAATGAGTTGGATGAAAACGGATATCCGGTGTTTACACGGTCAAGATATGAAATGTCAACTGAAGAACAGAACAAGGTTGGTTTTGAAACCTACACACTTCCGGGCTTTGCAGACTTTGTCGATTTTGCAAAGGTTGCCGGTAACAAGAGATTACCTGCTGAAAAACGCGACTGGGTAATAGAGGCTCAAAGTAATATAACCTGGAAGCATTCTATTAACAACACTCAATATGAGGATATTTCACCTGATCCTTCCTCTCAGGAGGGTGTAATGGAGGAAATGATAAAGCAGTTATCTGATTCCCAATTTATAAAAATAGTTCTGGCAAAGAGCGAAGCAGACGCAAAGGAACTGATTCAGGAAACGATCAAAAAGGCATATGATTCCGGGTTTGATAAACTGGAAGTAATTAAAAATGAGAAATGGAAGAAAAATGAATCAAAGATGAGCGGAAAATAGCTCTTAGTTGTAAAAATTGAATAGAAACCTCCGAAGCCTATACCTAATTCAGGGTATAGGCTTCGGAGGTTAACCCGGTAGAGTGGAAATGGGGGATATACATGATCAAGGTTTTAATAGCTGAGGATGAGTATCTGGAAAATGAAGGTTTTAAAACATCTATTTTAAATATGCATGGGGATGTTGTTGTTGAATCAGTATTTAACGGATTTGAAGCCATGAATAAATTGAACTCATTTTGTCCCGATATTTTGATTTCTGATATTAATATGCCTGGTATGAGCGGAATCGAACTGGCAACCAAATTTAGAAAAACTATACCAGATATTAATATAATCTTCATAAGCGGCTATGATGATTTCGATTATCTTAAGAGTGCCATTAAGCTGGATGCCTTTGAGTATATTTTGAAGCCTGTGGATGAAGGTGAGTTCAAGGAAGTATTTGACAAGGCTGTTACCAAAATAAGCAGAGAAAAGGTTGTAAAGGAAGAGGATATTGTTTTCAGGCAAATAGTAAGTGAAAGCATACCGGTAATGAAGGAAAAATTTCTCAGGGATCTTATTTATGGAACATTGGAAATAAAGGATATCTGGAAAAGAATAGGCAAGCTGGGCATAGAGCTTCAAGAGGGAATATACAGCATTGTTCTTTTTGAAATAGATGATTACAGCCTGCTGCAAAACGAGCAGGAAAAGAAATTGCTTAACAGAGGTCTGGATGAGGCCTTGGGAGGTGTAAATCCCGGAAAATACCATGCCTGCTATAAGCAGAATGTTTGTATAGGAAACGGAAGAGGAGCTGTCATACTGAGCTTTAACAGCTTTATTCAGGAAGAGGTGCAAAATGGTACTGTGATAGAAGTTGCTCATGACATTTTGTCCGGAATACAAGAAGCATTGAGTAAAAGTGTTACGGCGTCCATAGGAAAACCGGTATTGAGCATTGATGAGATCTGCCAATCCTATGATAATGCCTGTGAAAAAATGCTGCAGAAGCTGCTGTTGGGAAAAGGCACTGTTATTATGGAACTCAGCACACCGCAAAGTACAAATACTGAACTGCTGCAGAATTCAGAGTACAAAAAGATCAACCGGGAGCTCATGGGCTGTCTGCAAAATTTGGACAGACAGAAGGCGGTGCATCTTTTAGATCATTTCTTTATTTATATAAAAGAAAGCAATGTTTACAATATTCAATATATTCAAAATTGCTGTATCAATATAATATGCCAGGTTCAGAATTATCTATTTGAAAATAATGAAGCCTTCGAAGCGGATCTTGAATATCAACTGATTAACTGGAATAACATTCTTAAATTTGAAACCGTTGAAGATATCTGTACATATATGAAGGTGATATTTGAAAACGTGATTGAAGGTCTGGAGGATAAAAAGAACAAAAGACCCAGTAAGGTAGTAGCTCTGGTAATAAAATATATCGAAGAAAGCTTCAGTAAAGATATTACTATTAAAGAAATAGCTAAAGAGCTTTATTATTCCCAAAATCATCTGGGAGTTTTATTTAAAAAGGAAACCGGAAAGGGCTTCAGCGAATATCTTACAGAGTACAGAATGAAAAAGGCTCAGGAATTTTTAAAAACAACACTGCTCCGGACCTATCAGATATCAAATGCTGTAGGGTATACCAATGTCAATTCTTTTATCAAGCAGTTCAAGCTTATGTACAATATGACTCCAAAAGAATACAGGGGAAGGTGCTAGAATGCTGATAAATATAATAAGCCATAAAATTAGTAATAAAAAGTTTTTTTATAAATTAATATTTGCTTATTTCTTTACTGCAATTATTCCAGTTATTTTTATAGGGGTGTTGTCATACAAGGTTGCCATTTCAAATCTGGAGAAACAGAGTATCAATAATCTGGTACAGGCTCAGGAGAAGTACAAGGACGGTATTGAAAACAACTTGAATGAATATGTCAATCTATGTAACGGAATATATTATGATGAAAGGATGCAGGAATTTATAAGCGGTAAGTTTTATAAAATCGATCCTAATTTTTATTATGACCAGTTTGTTTTTAAAAAGGATTATCTGATGCCGAAAATTCAGACTATCTTTGGAATAAAGCCCAACGCAATGAATCTTTCCATAATTGCATACACCGATAATCCCATCGAAATAATCAGCGGTAATTTTGACGATGTTATTGATATCGATTCCAAAAGCAATGTAATAAAGGACCTGAGCAATCAGAATTTTCAATTTTACAATATCAGCAGAGTAAAAGAAGAGCAATGGTTCAGGCAGATAAAGGGTAAACTTGATGCTTATAAGTGGATTCAGATATCCAGGGATAAAGAATATAAGAGCGTTTCTCTGGTTAGAGAGGTTGGTGACTACGAAACCTTTCAGTCCAAGAAAATCGGAATGATAAAGCTTACTGTAAGATTGGCGGATATATTCGAAGAAGAAAAGATCAATAATGATTCAGGTGCCGGCTTTAGCCTGTTTTTTGATAAATCAGGATATTTGCTGTCTCCCGAAATAGAAAAAATAAATTACCTCAACAGGAACAAAACAGAGATAATGACTCAGATATATTCGTTGGAACAGAATAAAAGCTCCATAACCAATGAAAATGTCCTTATAAAAACTAAGATTCCTAATACAGAGTGGGTAATGCTGAGCGTTTATCCCCTTAAACAGATAAAACTGGGGGCAGGCAAAATAAAAGCCATAACTTTACTGGCCTGTATAGGTTCCCTGATGATGCTGTTTTTTGTTACATATCGAATTTCTTCGAAAATTTCCAAAAGAATAACCAATATTACGAAATATATATCAGCCTACCAAAATGAAAATAAGACAATGGATACTGCGCTTACGGATATTCACCGTGATGAAATAGGCTATCTTGCAACTTCTGTAAATGAGATGGTGGAAAGAATAAACAAGCTGATAGAAGATGTTTACAAGGCAAATCTGGATAAAAAGGAATCGGAACTGAAAGCGCTGCAGGCACAGATCAATCCGCATTTCCTGTATAATTCGCTTTCTGCCATAAGCAGGCTTTCTGCAAGTGGAGATTCAAACAAGGTTGAATTCATGGTCCGCAGGCTGACAAATTTTTATAGGATGACATTAAACAGAGGAAAAAATATTATTACTATCGAAGGCGAATTTGAGCAAATCAAGGCGTATATAGATATATACAGCGTAAGAAAACGGGATTTTTTCAATGTTTATTATTCCATAGATCCCGATGTTATGGAGTATAAAACTGTTAAGGTAATACTTCAGCCCTTTGTTGAAAATATATTTGAGCATGCCATATATAACAGGACCTGGCCCATAAATATACTGTTGACCGCAAGTAAAAATAATGATACCGTCATTTTTACAGTTATAGATGATGGTATAGGCATCAGACCGGAGAAACAGTCTGGACTGCTCACAAATGACAATACAAAAAGCTATGGAATAAAGAATGTGAATGAAAGGATTCAGATTCAGTACGGAACCGGCTATGGCGTGGACATATACAGCAAATATGGCATGGGGACAGTAATAACTATTAAAATACCAATTAACAAACAGTGAAAATAAAGAAAACTTTTTAGATTAATTAACGTATACTTAATAGTATTATTTAGTAAGAAATGGTATATTTAATAACTAATAAAGCCAGGTGCCAGGGTAAAGCACATTGCGAATACAACCGGTACAATAATCGAAATGGAGGGCAGTATGAAAAAGAATCAGGTAATTGCTTTGATTATACTTATAGGGGTTATAGTGGGAGGCTATTTTGCTATTAAAGGAGTTCAATCCTTTATGGATTTGAGAAAGTACCAGAAACAGGTACAGGATATTAAAATTGAAAATGTGGATCTAAGCACAGTTCCCGATGGAATATATGTGGGAAACAGCGAAGTCCTTTGGATTGCTGCACAAGTGAAGGTTATTGTTAAAGACCATAAGATAGTAAGTATAGACCTTATAAACCATAAAAATGAGCGTGGAGCAGAAGCCGAGGTAATTCCGGGTAAAGTCGTAGAAGCTCAATCCCTCCAGGTTGACACCATTTCAGGGGCTACCAACAGCAGCAAGGTTATACTAGATGCAATAGAGAATGCTTTGAAAATTGCTGCAAAGCAGTAATAAAAAAGCTGGGATGACGTCAAATCCCAGCTTTTTGTATTTTTATAAGTATTAGTAGATTGTAACATCTTGTTTTATCTTATCTTTATGTGTACTTCACGAAGCTGCGTTTCAGTAACTTCTGTAGGAGCTCCGCACATTAGATCCTGTGCATTACCGTTCATTGGGAACGGTATGATCTCACGGATATTCTCTTCATTTCTCAGAAGCATGATCATACGGTCAACACCCGGTGCCATGCCGGCATGTGGCGGTGCACCGAACTGGAAGGCCTGGTACAGGGCACCGAATTTGTTCTGGAGGTCTTCTTCGGTATACCCCGCAAGCTCAAAAGCCTTAACCATAATATCAAGATTGTGGTTTCTTACAGCACCTGAGGATAGCTCTATTCCATTACATACGATATCATACTGATAGGCAAGAATCTCCAGCGGGTCCTTTGTATTGAGGGCTTCCAATCCCCCCTGAGGCATGGAGAAGGGGTTATGTGTAAAGTTTATTTTCTTTTCTGCAGCATCATACTCGTACATTGGGAAGTCATTTACGAAGCAGAAACGGTATGCATTGTTTTCGCAAAGCTCAAGACGGCTGCCAAGTTCTGTACGGATCTGGCCTGCATAGAGGGCTGCACGTTCTTCCTTGTCCGCAATGAAGAATATTGTATCACCGGATTCAAGTCCGGCAAGCTCAGCGATTTCTTTTTTTAGCTCATCAGGAATGAATTTGTCAATAGGTCCCTTGTAAGTCATATCATCACTAACTTCAAGATAGCCAAGTCCACCCATACCAATTGAATTTGCGAACTGCAGCAGTTTTTCATGGAAGCCCTTGGACATTTCAGCATGAACTTTTATAGCACGAACTGTCTTCTGATGGAAGGGTTTGAAGGTACACCTCTGGAAGAAGTCTGTAACATCAACAATTCTCAGAGGGTTGCGCAGGTCTGGTTTATCAGTGCCGAATTCCAGCAAGGCCTGCTTGTAACTGATAATGGGATAGGGAGCTTCTGTTACTGAGTAGCCTTCAGGAGCAAATTTCTTAAATGCAGCAGTAAGCACTTCTTCTCCTGCCTGAAATACATCCTCCTGGGTAGCAAAGCTCATCTCGAAGTCCAGCTGGTAGAATTCTCCCGGTGAACGGTCAGCACGTGCATCCTCATCACGGAAGCAGGGTGCAATCTGAAAATATTTGTCAAAGCCTGATACCATTAGCAGCTGCTTATACTGCTGAGGAGCCTGAGGAAGAGCATAAAACTTTCCCTTATATTTACGTGAAGGTACAATATAGTCTCTTGCACCTTCAGGTGAAGATGCACACAGTATGGGAGTCTGAATTTCAAGAAAACCCATCTCAGTCATTTTCTGCCTTAGGAAACTGATAACTTCAGAACGAAATACGATATTATCCTTTACCTTCTTGTTACGCAGGTCGAGATAACGGTATTTGAGACGTAAATCTTCACGGGTTTCCTTTGAGGTCATCACTTCAAAAGGAAGCTGCTTGTATACCTTACCCAGCATGCTAACTTCACGTGCTTCCAGCTCTATTGTTCCTGTAGGAATCTTTGGGTTGTAGGTCTCCTCGTCACGGCGCTCAATAACACCCTCAACAGAGATACAGTCCTCCTTATTGATTCCGTTCATAAGGTTTGTATCACGCATAACAACCTGCATCAAGCCGTACATGTCTCTAAGGTCTATGAAGGAAACACCTCCATGGTCCCTGATGTTTTCAACCCATCCCGCAATCTTTAGTGTTTTTCCTACGTCACTTTCACTAATGCCGTCTAATGTCCTATTACGATAAATGTTTGATGTGTTCATAATTGTTCTCCTTAATTGATATTTGAGCATAAAAAAAGCTCATCCAAAACTTAAAAGTTCAGGACGAACATGTAATGTCCGCGGTACCACCTGAATTACTGACTGACAGTCACTCAACGGTTATAAAAACCATGCTGTTTAACGCACAAGCATACGGCGCACCTACTGATCGGGTTATAACAGATAACCTGACTTTCAGATTGCAGCTGATAAAGTGTTTTTCGCGCAAATTCACTTTATGGAGTTCTCACTGGCCCCCATTCACTGGAAACGATAAGTTGCGTTACTTCTCTTCGTCTTTGCCATTCCAAAATAACATATAATTCAAATTAATCATGCAGTCATTGTCTTTATGCCAGGTGTTCATTGGAAAATTCATCCTCACTGTTTGAACACCTTGGGAACAGGTAACTGTCCCTTAATATCACATCCTCCCGATCCTTGAAAAAGAATTTAAAAAGAGCCACACAAGTAAAATACATATTTACCAGTGTGGCTCTTACTCTATCAGTCTCCACACAGGCACAACACATGAAGCGCTTGCACCTGTGATTATAACACAACTACAAGCGCTATATATTGTCCCCTCTATTCAGTTTTTCAAACTGAACTTTAATCATAATAGCAGCTTCCTACTTCGTTATTTTTCGTTATATTATCATATTAAAGTATGCAAAGTCAAGCCAAAGAACACATTTCCTATATTTACATTAAACACTGTGAAATATTATTTCAATTTCTCCATGCTCAGCTTCACAAACTCTTCAATATCTTCTTCAATTGTCTTTAAAGAGCTTCTCCAGAATTCTATGTTTCTGACATCAATACCCATAAGTTTTGTTACAGCTGCTATTTCATTTTTTCCGGTAACGCTTAAAAGCTCTTCATAATCTTTTACAAAAGCATTGCCTCTTTTTTCATACTCAGCATACAATCCCTTTGCAAAGAGTTGTCCGAAAGCATACGGGAAGTTATAGAAGTTGGCATTGGCAGTATAGTAGTGAGGTTTACATGCCCACATGTACTTGTGAAGATATTCCGGATCCAAACCGTCTCCATAAGCTTCTTTTTGAGCCCATATCATTATTTCATTCAATTCCTCAGTAGTCATGGAACCATTTTTTCTTCTTTTGAAAACTTCACTCTCAAAAAGGAAACGGCTGTATATATCTACGATAACCTGTGTACAATCACTCAACTCCATTTCGAGTATCGCAAAGGCTTCAGCCTCGGTTGCTGTTTTAACGGCAGACTTTTTAAGAATTGTTTCACAGAAGATGGATGCTGTTTCAGCCAACGGCATTGGATAATCACTGTTCAGTATGCTTTCATTTACTACACAATCATCGTGGAAACCATGTCCAAGCTCATGTGCCATAGTAAGTATATCACTGAAGGTTTCGCCGTAGTTAAGCATTACGCGGCTCTGACCAATTGCGTGCAGGTTTTCGCAGAAAGCTCCTCCAATCTTGCCCTCTCTGGGATAAACATCTATCCAGCTGTTCTCTATAGCTCTCTTGGCAAAATCGGCAAGTCTGTCACTGAAGGTTCTGAAATTGTCTATAACTATTTTTTGCGCTTCCTCATATGAATATTTTTTATTAACCTCACCTATTGGCGCAAATAAATCAAAGAAAGGGAGACCGGTTTTACTGCCCAGCAATTCACCCTTTACCTTCAAATATTTTCTGAAAGCAGGAAGGCTTTCCTTCATTGCATCGAGCATTGCGTTAAGCGTCTGTTCATCCATTCTGGAATTGAAAAGAGTTTCCTCCAGAGGTGACTTAAAGCCTCTCATATCAGTAACTGTGACAACCTCGCCTTTGATACCGTTCAAGCAGGCGGCCAGTGAGTCATCGATCTTTCTGTAGGATTCAAGCTCGGCAATATAAGCCCTTTTCCTGAGGTCTCTGTCGCCTTCATAGGCCATATTTCTAATAATTGATAAAGGAAGCTGCTTCTGATCCCCATCCAGTTCGATATCAACCTTAAGGGTTGAGGTGAGCAAATCCCTGAGTTTTAACCAGGCTGTTGAGCCGGTATTTTTCATTTTTGCTATAGCTGCTTCCTCTTTGGAACTGAGCAGGTATGCGCTCTTTCCAACTATTTCCTTCAGGAAGAATTCATGCTCCTTCAACACTTCAGACGAGTTTATTACTTCATCAATGTTGTTAATGGAACCGATCCATCTGTTGATTTTTGCATCCGGTTCAGCGGTGGAACTCAGTTTCACCTGAACCTTTTCAGAATTCTTTAATGCCTTTTCATTATGGGTATCAACACTATACGAAAGTTCAGAATATGCATAAAGTTTACTGGCCAATTTATAAAAATCTGATTTTAAGCTTATGAAATTTTCCAGCTTTGCTTTGATATTATCATTATTTTCAATAGTCTTATCAACCCACTTAGTGTATTCTTGTAAGACATTATCTAAAGACTCCATATCCTTTTTAAAATCCTCTCCCTCAAAGGATGAATACAGGTCTTTCAAACTCCATAAATAATCCATTGTTTTAAATCCTCCTGACTTTTATTAATACTAAGAGTATACAATATTAATAATACCAATAAAAGAATAATATGTAAGATATAAAATAACTAAAAATTAAACTTGGTGCATTAGTGAGGGTTGATGGCTTTCTGCTGTGCCGCAAAGGCTTCACTTTGTTTAACCAGCTTTGATTCTTTTATCCTGAGTGCCGCGGGCAGCACTGCCGCAGTAAGTACTACTATACCCAGCATGGGCCAGGTTACTGACGCGGTCACAGACTGGAATAACTCGAAGAGATATACAAATAAGGCACCGGAAATCTGGCCCATAAGAAGAATTATTCCCAGGGAGGTTCCCTCCTGTATGGGATATGCTACTTCAGAACCATGCTGGAATAATACAGGTGCTACCCCCATAATTGAAAACCCTGCGATTCCGGCAAGTATAGCCACCAAAACAAAGGTGTCTAAAAAGGTTAAGCCTAAGTAAACGGGGATAAGCAAGGCAATTGCCGTTACAAAGAACGGAGTCCTTTTTCCGAGCCTGTCTGAAATAATTGGAAGGATCACAGCACCAATGACCCCCGATATAACAAAAACTGCTCCAACAATTCCGGCCTGGGCCGTAGCAATACCTCGGGGCAGTAAAATCTGTTCTATTAGTGTCAGAATGGTATTAAAAATTCCCATTGAAATTAAACAAATATAGAGAACAAGTAAAAAGGCCTTATTTAAAAAAAGATTTTTTATTGCTGCAAAACTTAAATCTTCTCTGGGTGCCTCAGGTCCGGAAAGAGCCACCCGGGGTCTTTCACGTGTGAAAAGTATTGCGCATAAGGCTGAAAGAATGCCTATAACGGCAAATACCATCAGAGTATATGGAATTCCTTTACTGCCGGCAAGTACCGGAGCCAGCACCATCGGCAGTGCAAAGCCGATATACTGGGCCATTGTAAGCAAACCAGCAGCGGTAGAACGCTCAGAAACCGGAAACCAGTTAGCCGGTACTTTTGTTGATATATTTAAAAGAAACGGCTGGCCGACAGCAATCATAAATTGAGCTGTAAGCACTATGGTAAAATTATTTGCAAAAAGGGCCCTGACAAGTCCGAATACCGCCGTAATTGCTGCACCGATAATGAGAGAATATCTAAAGCCGTATTTATCAACTATCCAGGAGGCGGGGACAGAAAAAATTATGTACATTATCATGTAGCTCATGGAGAACAGGGCTATACTCATACCTCCAACACCATAATAGTTTTCAGCCATACTGGATATTGGTGCCAGAGACAACCACATCATTTCAGTTGAAATAATTATTGGTATTATAGCCAGAACAATAAGCCACCGAAAGGGCGATAAACCGTTTCCCTTTGTCATAATTAACCTCCATGATCATTTCCTTATATATGCCTGTTTTGAATATTTCTTCATATATACAAAACGCATAAGTTGGGATTCCAATGGATTAATTGGTTTCACTTTTCCAAACAATGCCGCACATATAAATGCCCTGCAGTTTTTCTCAACAACCAGACTAACAGCTGTTGCATCACCTTTTGTATACCCGCAGCAAAATGCTCCGTATTTATGCATTAAAACAGCAGAGGATTTTTTTAGTGCATTAGAAACTTCATCCGAGTATAAATCAAGAATTTTTACCGATACACCCGCAATCTGTGCAAAGTCATCAACGAATGGCTGAAGCCTGACTTTTGAGCAGGAAACAGCCAGTATATTCGGTGTTGTGGCATGAATAATATTATTAATATTTTTATTCTTGTTATAAATTCCTAAATGGCATTGTGCTTCTTTATATAAAAAGAAATTATTTGAGAAAGTTTCATCCAGATTATCTGCTGTTAAAGAATATTCTTTGTCTTCAGAAATTAATTTTATTCCTGTATTTGTGCGTTCACTTTCACAGGATATAAGAGAAGGAAGGTCAGTTACCGTAACTTTGTTTCCCGTCAATTGAGACAGAGCAAATTCTCCAAGCATTTTGGGAGCTACTCCATTCTGGCGGCTAAGACTGGTATAGCGCTGATAGATATATTCTTCACAGGCTTTTTCAAGCTGGTGAGCTACCTCGAAGGCTTCATTATAGTCCCAACCAAAGCATAGTGCTCCATGATTTTTCATAATAACAGCCTTGCCTTTAGTAACAGCCAGCGCCTCAGCTACTCCGCGTCTGAGCTTTTTAGTGCCGGGAAGGCCGTATGCAGCACACTTCACTAAACCACCCAGTGCCGGAAAAGCATCTGATACCGGTAAAGAGTCCTGTTGTAAAACGCTGACAGCTGAAGCAAATTCCTGATGTGTATGAATTACAAAATTAATCTCCGGGTGAAGCTTGTAGACCTCAGCATGAATACCCTTTTCCGACGAAGGCTTTATATCCCCGGTATAGCTGCAATCTACAATTGCTACCTCTACCATGTCAGCAGGTGTCAAAGACAAATAATCTCTTCCGCTTGGGGTTATAATAAAGTGTGTATTACTTATCCGACAGCTTATATTACCCCAGGTACGGGCTATAAGACCTGTTTCCACAAGTCTTCTGCCTGCCATAACAACACATTCTCTAGCTTCCTGCAAAACCATTCCCAACCTCCATTACATAGTTTAATTTGGAAAGCGCATGCCATAAAGCGCTTACGAACTCTTTACTCCGACATTGGCAAACACTCTGTCGAATCTGACGAGCGCATCCTCAATCATCTCATCTGTATAGGCAGCACTTGTGTACAGCCTGCTTCCGGCCAGGGTAACAAGGCCTTCTGCCATATAAGCGGCGCCCATATGCTCCATTTCTTTCTTGCGCTCCGAGGTAGCCTTGAGAACATCAGGTATCTGCCAGGGCTTAGACCAGTTTATTGAATAATGCATTGTTCCTACGGTTTCAAGATGGCATATGGAACCTTGATTGAAGACAACAAAAGGGAGGTTGTGCTTTTTAACCAAGGTCTGAAGTCCTGCAGTGAGTTTATCTCCCATAAGCCCGGCTTTCTGGGCAGCATTGGAGCTTTCAATTTCACACAAGGTATAATAGCCAGCAACGCAGCTCAGTGGATTGGCAGCCATAGTACCGCCGATAAGTGCTTTTTTATGCTTGTCACCCGACTGTATGCCGGCTGCAAGATACTTCATATATTCCTTTTTACCGCCAAGTCCTCCGGCGCCAGGATAACCTCCTGCAACTACTTTTCCGAAAACAGTGAGATCCGGTGATACGCCAAAATAGCCCTGGGCGCCTGACATACCAATTCTGAAGGCTGTAACAACTTCGTCAAAAATCAGCAGGGCACCGTATTTTCTGCAGAGTGACTCCACTCCCTTGTTAAAGTCCTTGTCAAGGGGTCTGGTTCCACTCTCGGGACCAACCGGCTCGATCATAACAGCGGCAGTTCCGCCGCGGAGACTGTTCCTCCGGAGCTTTCTTTCAAGATCCTTTAAATCATTTGGGAAAAACTCCTGTGTATGTTTAAAACAGAAATGGGGAACGCCATGTGCCTGAGTCCATTTTGAACCGGGAATTCTTATGCCGTAAGCCAATTGGTCGCTCCAGCCATGATAGGCGCCGCCCATTTTTAATATGTACTTCTTTTTGGTGGCCAGACGGGCAACTCTTATGGCTGCCATGCAGGCTTCAGTTCCTGAGCCCAGCATTCGGAACATCTGTACTGTTTCGAAATTGTCTGATATTTTTCTGGCCAGTTTATATTCAAATTCGTGAAAAAGCCCTGTGGACGGGCCGCAGTCATTTAACAGCTCAATAACCCTGCTCCTGACCTCCGCGGGATTGCTGCCAAGCACGGTAGGACCTCCGGCCTGAAGAAAGTCATAGTATTTGTTTCCATCGATATCATACAGATATGCTCCGTCCGCCTTTGTGAATACCAGAGGAAAGGGATGGTTAAATGCCAGGTTGTGCTGAACGCCGCCCGGGATTACCTCTTTGGCTTCCTGAATCATTTTTTTGGAGGCAGCGCATTTTTTCTCGTAGTAATCTTCTTCATATTTTTTCAGTGCATCAGGTTTTATTGTGTAGATAGGTTTTTTGATCAGTTCATCAAGCTGTTTTGTAATGTCAGTTGTGTTTGGGTATTCAGAAATGGCAAATCTATTGTCCATAAACCCTCCGATCATTATAAATATTCATTTTTTTAGATTTTATATGAAAGTAAAATAGTGAATGAACACTCACTCATTATTTAGTATATCATTGCAATGGAAAAAGTCAACAAAAATAACAATAGTTGAAATGTAGGTATACAACCGCTTTTAGACCGAATATGAAATTTTTATTGAATAAATTTACCAATATGGTAGAATATGAGTGAATATTCACTCACTAAAGTCCATGACAAATATAACTAAAGCATACTGAGGTGTATTGATGAAATTGGATAATTTCAAAGAATCTTTTAGAAAAATATCGGAAGAAAAAAGAAAAGCTGTTTTAGATTCAGCTGTACAGGAATTTTCAGAATACGGCTTTACCAGTGCCAATATAAACAGGATTGCTGAAAATGCGGGAGTCAGCGTCGGTTCAATATATAAATATTTTGACAACAAGGAAGATATGTTCCTGACAATTGTTCATTTTGCCGTGGATACCCTGAAGACCGTGCTGAATGAAATTATACAGAGCGACGAAACCTTCGAAGGGAGGATTGAAAAGATAATAAAAGCAATTCAGTCCTATTCCAGAACAAATGTTTATCTTACAAAACTTTATAATGAGATGACTACAGAGAGCCATTCAAACCTTGTATGGAAAATAGTATCGGATATGGAAAGTACAACAGCCGGCATGTATATATCTTTTATCAGGGAGGCTCAGGAAAAGGGATGGGTTAAAAAAGATCTGGATCCCAAGCTGTTTGCCTTCTTCATGGATAATTTATTTGTTTTGCTGCAGTTCTCCTATTCATGCGAATACTATAAGGAAAGATTGAAAATATACGTTGGAGAGGATGTTTTTGATAACGACGACCTGGTGGCAGGGCAGCTGATGAGGTTTATAAAGGGAGCATTCCTGCTTTAATACATTATACTGAACATTAACTTATATAATTACATATTACCGTAAATAATACCCAAACATATACCACCACTGTTTCTTTTAATTTAAACTCAAGCTCATGGGGGCCA
>JAQSXC010000081.1 GCA_029266335.1 Eubacterium sp.
CCAGCGGAAGAATACCTGAGCTTGCACTTCCGTTGGTTACCACAGTTAAGACCTATGAGCAGTACACTATCAGCGCAGCAGTTTCCGGCAGCCGGGGTGATGCATTCAAAGCTCTGCTGTGCCATCCGCTGATTCACGGCGCAGCAAACGCTGCCGCACTTCTGGATAACATACTTGCCTCCCATCAGGAATACCTTCCGGCTTTCTTCACACAGGAGGAAAAGAGATGAGATATTTCGCAGGTATTGACGGCGGCGGAACAAAAACTCACTGCATGATCTGTGATGAGAACGGAATTATCGTGGGCGAGGGAAAGGCAGGGGCATCAAACTACCAGATAGTAGGCTCGGAGAGCTGCGGCAATGAAATTGGGAAAGCCTTTTCAACCGCATTAAACGGTGCTTCGTTGAATTCTAGCAAAATAACATATGTTTTTCTGGGTCTCTCCGGAGCAGACGAACCTTATGATATAAAAGAACTGAATTACATTTGCAGTAAAATATTTAATACAATTGCCTTCGAAGTTGTAAACGACGTATGGATATGCTTTCGAAGCGCTTTACGACAAAAATGGGGCGCAGTGTCCATTTGCGGCACCGGCTTCAATGCCGCAGCAAAAAATATTGAAGGAAAAGAGATCATACTCAGAGCTGAAGGATTTGAATTGGGAAATCTGGGAGGAGGAGACCACCTGTCCAGAATAGCCTTACATCACGCCTTCCGGGCAGATGAAGGTACCGGATCTGATACTCTGCTTCAGACTGAGATACCTAAAGCTTTGGACTTTTCCGACATGGATTCGCTATTTTCCGCCTTCAGGAAGTCGGAGGAGCTGCTTGAAAGATGTCTTGATAAAATACCTCCTCTTGTCTTTAAGCTGGCCGCTCAAAGAGATCGGGTAAGCCAGAATATTCTGATTAATTTTGGAAACACCATGGGTCAGGAAATATGCGGAGTAATATCAAGATGCGGTATGGAAGACAGAAAATTTCCTGTTGTGCTGGGTGGCAGCATATACAATGACCACAGCTGCCCGCTTTTGATTGATTCTTTAATTACAAGAATTCATCAGACAGCACAAAATGCATATATTATATTTCCGCAGCGTCCGCCGGTAGCCGGTGCTTTGATATGTGCGTTGGAAGCTGCGGGTATTGCATCGAACGATACTATTTATAACAATATAGGTATATAACCCAATCTTAATAAATTAATAAATTAAAAACCCTGCAAGGCAGACATGTAATCTTTTGCCCTGCAGGGTATATATTTTGTGCGTTCAACTGTTACCAGGAGCGCATGTTATCAAGCTTTTGCAGTATATCGACAGTCCACTTGCCGTATACAAAGAAAGAAAGCAGCTGAGTTTCAGGATACTTTGAACGTATGTTGGAGTATATATCATGGTAGGCTGCGTCAGTCCAATCGATGTCAAATGTTGGTATAACTGTTTTAGTTCCCACTTCAACCTTGACATCTGCAATACAGTTATTGTATACCCAGCTTTCGGTAAATTCCCAGTCATCATAGTAAGCCATCGGTGAAATGGAGTCTATTGAGTCTGCGAACTTGGATGCATCCTGGGCAACCTCTGTAAATTCAAGTGGAAGCACATACACTCCCAGTTCAACATCCGGTTTTATTCCCTTGAGGTCATCCCTTACAGCGGCAAAATAATCTGCCAGTTTTGTTGTTCTCCAATCCTGCCACTGTCTTCTTTTGTCATTATCAGAAGTAAAATCTATTGATAAGGGATCATAAGCAACTTCCGACTGGAATGCCGATCTTGAATAGGTGCTGACATCCATATTATAGTCATCGAATCTTATCCAGTCCAGTATTATACCGTCAACAGCATAATTGGAAGCAATCTCTTTTATGATGGAACGCTCGTAGGCCTGCACATCCGGAATTAAAGGACTTACAAAGTATTCACTGTTTGAGCCGGTATATGGCACGGCCTTACCGCCAACAGCAGACATCATCTGCCAACCGGAATTCCGCTCTATTGCAGCCTTATCGTGGAACTGCGGAACCCATGCCTTAACCTTGATACCTTTCTTATGTGCCTCGGTTATAACTGCCGCAAGAGCATCAAAGGAACTGTAGCCTTTCGCTTTTGGTGCTATTGCGCTGTTATAGAATACATATCCAGAGGGAATAGAATCATCCTCATCCTCTTTTACAAGCAGTGATATTACAGATACGTTATTTTGTGCAGCATTATTCACAAAGCTGACAACCTCTGCATTGTTATGGAAATTCTCAGGTGTCCTTATGATTATCTCAGTCCTGAAAGGATTATTAACTGCTCCGCCCGATAAAGTTCCAAAAATCCTGACATTTGAAAGACTTGCCCAATCCCTTGTGCCGCTGGCGGTAAAAGTAATTTTTACATACCTCGCTGTAGCTGTGAAATTGTCGTCCTTTGTACCTGAGTTAGCGGACGAAGTTTTGTCGACTTTCTTTACATAGCTGGAATCATCGTCAGACACTTCAATCTTATACTTGAATGTAGCTCCTGACGGAGCAAGAGTTATTGTCGTACCGGTAATATCATAATTATCTCCCAGGTCAATTTTCCACCACTGCGGGTATGAAGCACCCGACGCGCACCATCTTGTAGCAGTGTCACCATCATTTGCCTTACCGGCTTCATAACCGCTTAATGCAGAGCTGGCTGTTGCAGTTTTTCCCTGCGCCACATCAATATTTGCATAAACACTGGTGTTTACAGCCGACAGCGTCATGATGATCATAACAATCACCAGCAGCCATGACAACTTCTTACTTGCGTTTTTCATAATCCTACCTCCTGTAAATTTTATGGTATTTGCTTACAGTTCATATTGTAAATATAAAAATAGGATTATAATACATATCAAAGCAACGATATATGTATGCAATACAATGCTTTTACGCAAAAAACAGGAAACAGTCAGCAGACAAAACAAAAGTTTATAAAAAGAACCTGCTTGAGGAATACATCTCAGCTGCAGGTTCTCATTACTGAACATATTTTACTATGTTGTAAAGTAAAGTCAACTTTATGTTTCGTTTATTGGGCTTTAAACTTGGTGTAATTGCTGTTTGCTATTTCCATAACTTTTGCATACAACGTCTTTAGCCCTGGTTCTGAATTTATCTTCTCTGCCATGTTGTTCCATTCCTTATCAAAATCAGCATCTGATTTAGCAAGGAAAAGCTTTGGAAGAGTTCTTGCCTTGATGTCTTCCGTGATCTTTTTGAGTAGCAATCCCTCAGGTGAGGTTGCATCAGGCTTTATATTGTTATCAGTAAACCATACATCAAGTTCTGCATATTTGTTTGACATTTCATATCTTGCCTTTTGAGCATCATCACGTGTTGCAGTGGACAGCTTTGAGAATTTGGTAAAGGACGTTCCAAATAGCCACAAGGAGTCAAAACCCATCTTGTTCTGAAAGCTCTTTGCGTAATCATTCTTTCTGGCATCCAATACTTCCTGTGTAAAGGTTGGCAGGCCGTCTGCTCCTATATCTGTATAGTGGACTCCCTTAACACCCCAGTTAACAATTGTATCTCCCTCTTCTGAGGATGTAAATGTAAGGAATTTTGCTGCTCTTGCCACGTCCTTGCACTTCTTGGTTACAAGTGTTCCATTCCAGCCTGTTCCTGCATTACCGGGTGTAAGTCTTGGCTCTTCACCCTTGCTGTTTCTCGGATACTCAATTGGTACATATTTTGCTTCGGGATGAGCTTTTACAAAATCGTTTGTCTGTGTGAAGATTCCGCCTGAGCTATGGCCTGCTATACAGAAGAGTCTTCCCTGTGTAGCCAGTTCCTTGACCTGTTCCGTTTTATAGGTATAATATTCTTTTGGTGAGAGACCTTCTCTTACCAGACCATTTACAAACTTCACAGCTTCCTTGTAATTAGGCTTTAAGAAAGGGAATTCATAATTCTTAAGATAATCCTCCTCTGTTGGAAGATAATTTGCATTGAAGCCTCCGGCAATAGCTCCATCGAACTGGTCACTCCAGCCAGCACCCGGGTCTGTGAACAGGAAAGGAATTATTGACTTTCCGTCAATCTCAGGAAATTTGGCCTTCACATCCTTAAGCATCTTTGTAAAGCCTTCTACAGTGGATGTATCAGGACTTCCAACTGCTTTATACATATCTTCTCTAACACCATAAACATAGTTGCTTTCGATATCCTTACCTGTCTTCATTGTTTCAGGTGTCGCAACAAAGTTAGGCACAACATAGGTTTTACCGTCGGCATTTTTAAACCAGTTCATGGAGAAATCGCCAATATTATTTCTGAGTTCATCTGTGCCGGCCTTTTCACAAAGCTCTTCTATGCTGACTGCCAGATTACCCTGCTCCATCTTGGTTCTGGCTGCGTTTGCAAGATCAACCAGCACCAAATCCGGCAGTGAATCAGAGGCAATCATCATATCCAGCTTTTCATAGCCATTATCAACGGGGGAAACTTGCAAGTCAACAGTTACACCTGTTTTTTCAGTAATAGTTTTTGCAATATCGGTGTCCCATTTGTGGTCATACCATTTGTAGGGTATGTACATGGAGAAAGTGATTGGCGAATTGTCATCAGCCTTAACTTCGTTTGTTGATGCCTGCGAGCTACTCTCCGAAGTACCGGCAGTGCTTTGCACCGATTGCCCTGAACTGCCGCAGGCAGCCGCAAATGATACAATAACTGTAAATACAAGTAACAAGCATAGGATTTTACTTAACTTCTTTGACATAAAATATCCTCCTTTAAAAATTATATTGTTATAATGCCTTAATTCAAATAAAATTTTTCGGTTGTAGAAAAATTTTATTTCATTAGGGCGTTTCAACGAGGCAATGGTGTACATAGTGCCCCGATAAACAAAATGGACACCATTGCCTCGTTATATGCAGAATCCTGCAATTCTTTTGCTAGCCTTTAACAGCTCCCATAACCAGGCCCTTTGTAAAATACTTCTGAAGGAAGGGATAAATAAGAATAATTGGTGTTATTGCGACGATTATTGTTGCACACTGTACCGATAGTGCAGTAATAGAAGCCTCTGCCCTTGCACCCAGACTTGCTCTGAACATATCCAAACCGGCCTCGGAGAACTGTGTAATGGTTTTATATAAATAAAGCTGAAGGGTCTGAAGCTTGTCGGTACTTGTATAGAGGTAGGAATCAAACCATGAATTCCAATGATTTACCCCATTGAACAGAGCCATTGTCGCCAGAGCAGGTTTTGCTACAGGTACTATAATTTTAAAGAAAATATATACTTCATTTGCTCCATCGATTTTAGCCGATTCCTCAAGGGATTCGGGTATTTCTCTGAAAAAGCCCTGAAAGATTACTACATTCCAGAAAGTAAACATTGCGGGTATTATATATACGAGAAAATTATTATGCAGATGAAGCCACTTGGCAATCAGAATATAGGTTGGTATTAAACCTCCTCCAAAAAACATTGTTATTGTTCCTAGTGCTATATAGAACTTTCTGAATACAAGATCCCTTTTTGCCAGACCATATGCTACCATTGCCGTAAAGGTTACACTTACTATGGTGCCTATAATTGTCCTTGCAGCAGTTATGAGAAAACCGTTCAAAATGTCATGGGACATAAATACTGCCTGATAATTTTCAAGTGTAAGAACTCTGGGAAGTGTGTATATACCGCCTTTTACAGTATCATTTCCCTGATTGAAGGATACTATGAGAACATACCAGAACGGATATATGCTTGCCAGAGCGATTAAAGCCATAAATACAATATTGATAGAATCAAATAGGTAATCCAGCGGTTTTTTTCTATTAATACTCATTCCTATCCCTCCTAAAATAATTGCGAGTCGGTAAACTTCTTTGCTCCGGCATTACTTATCCATAAAAAGAACAGGGCTATAACGGATTTAAGAAGACCTACGGCAGCTGCGTATGAGTATCTACCCATTCCCAGTCCGATATCGTAGGTATATGTATCAATAACGTCAACGTAATCTCTGATTATAGAATTTCTCATAATGATAATTTGATCGAAATTACTGTTTAAAATACTGCTCAAGCTGATAATAAACATAATTACAACTGTGGATTTAATGGCGGGCAATGTGATTTTCCACATTCTTTGAAATCTGTTGGCACCGTCAACGATAGCCGCCTCATACATCTCCTGGTCAACGCTTGATATGGCTGCCAGAAATATGATTGAGTTCCAGCCGAAGTGCTTCCATATGTTTGTAGCTATCATTATGATCCATGCCCATACAGGTTCATTCATAAAGAGTTTGGGATCGGATATGATTCCGTTTTTAATGAGCAGCTCGTTTACCATACCTTCGGCAGAAAGCCAGTTAAGGAACATCCCTCCTATAATTACCCATGAAATAAAATACGGCAGGTAGGAGGCAGTTTGTACGAATTTTTTGAATTTAACCACTTTCAATTCATTTAAAAACAATGCAAATATTATAGGCAGCGGGAAACCCAGTAACAGATTCAGGAGGCTTAGTCCCAGGGTATTGCGAAGAAGCAGGAAAAGGTTTTCACTATGAATGAATTCCTTAAAATTGGCTAATCCCACCCAGGGACTGCCCATTATTCCCTTAACGATATCGAATTGTTTAAAGGCTATTATAAGCCCGTATATTGGGATGTAACAGAAAATAATCATCCAGATAATTCCCGGTATTACCATAGCCTGAACATATATCTGGCTGAGAAATTTCCTGAAGATGTTTTGACTTTGGGGTTCTTTCCCCTCTACAGCTGATTTGGAGTGTGCAATTTGTCCGGCCAAAGGTCTTCATTCCTTTCTGCAATTGATTAAGAGCAACTTATGTTCCAATTATACTTGAGGAAACGGGCTCAAAAAGTCTCTTTTTTTTGCATAAAGTATGATTTTCTTGGATGGCTGCAATAATGCTAAATTATGGAATCTCTATACTGCTGTGGTGATTTTCCCACTACTTTCTTAAAAGCCATAAAGAAGTATTTTTCGTTTGGATAGCCTACATTCCGTGCTATTTCAGGTATCTTAAGCCCGGTTTGTTCAAGCAGGTTTTTGGCTTTTTGAATACGGACATGAATAAGATAGTCAATGAAATTCTTTCCTGTTTCCTTTTTGAACAAAACGCTGAGGTAGCTGTTATTCTTATCAAAGTGATCAGCTATGGTATTCAGATTAATTTCCCTGTAGTAATTTTCATTAACATATTCTATAACCCTCTCTATGATTTTCCTTGAGGGGCTGCCGCTCTTAAGGCCGGTAATAAAGTCACATATTTTTATTAAATATCTCTTCAAATAAATATTCAGCTGGTTAATACTCCAGAATTGCTGGAACTCATTGAAAGAATTGTCCTTAACTTCAAAAAAAGTATGGAATTCCTGAGACTTGTTTACAAAAACCCGGTAAAAGTATGTGCAGAATTTTGAATAAAAATCCTCCAACACAGATATATCTCTGCTTCTGAAATCCATTTTTGCAAAGTATTCGTCTATAAGATTTATAATGTTGGATTTATTGCAAAGCTCTACTTCTCCTGTCAGCCTTTCAAAAAGTACCGTGCAGTAAAATCCGGTGTTTTCATAAGTTCTAGCCGGTTTTACCTCATTACAGAAATATATGGTACCGATATTGCCTAAAACTTTATTGTTTAATGCTTTAACAGCATTATAATAAGAAAGTCTGGTACCCTGAGTATCTGTTGCAGGTCCACCAACTGCAACAAAAATTTGAGTATTCAGGTACTTCTTTAGATTATCCTGCATGTTTCCATGAACTTTAGAGACAATCTCACTTAAATACTCGATACTTTCACTATTTATCAGCATAACCAGTCTCTTCATTGAATCAAAAAATACCTGATAAGACGAAAAATAGTATCCCATCAGTTCTTCAACAATATTTCTGATTGCAAACCGGTCCAGCTCATCAAAACCTTCCTTGAATTCTGCGTAGACATGCTTATAATCTACCGTTATAGCAGTCATGAATTTCTCAGGAAATCGTACTCCTACTTGTGAAAGTTGTTCCGATAGTTCCTGATAATCAATATTATCCTTTTCTATAAGAGTTCTTAAATAATTTTCTTTGAGGATATTTCTGCTTTGATTATTCTCTATTTTTATATCTATCTCAAGCTCCTGTTTCCTGCTTTCCTCATCAATGAGTTTTATTATTTTTTGGAGAGATTCAATCAACTCTTCTCTTCTTACGGGTTTAAGAAGATACTCCATAACACCATACTTTATTGCTCTTTTTGCATAATCAAAATTATCATAGCCGCTGAGTATCAGAAAAATAGGCTTTGATTTATATTTCGCAGCCTCAGATACTTTTTGCAGCATTTCAAGGCCATCCATATCAGGCATTTTGATATCGGTAATTACAAGTCCGGGGTTCTCTTTTTCAATCAGTTCCAAACCTTCCCTGCCATCCCGGGCATCCATAATGTTGAATGTATCCGGCATTGCGTTTTCAATCATAGACTTTATACCGTTTCTTATTCTATCTTCATCATCTACAATAAGCAGCTTATACATCCAAAAGCCCCCCTGTCTCTATAAGCAAGGCATCCTCTGAAACCGGCAGTGTCAGAATTACATTTGTACCCTGATTCATACCACTTTCCAGCCTGATACCGTATGTTCCACCAAACTCCATTCTTATCCGCCTGTTAACATTGGTCAAGCCTACTCCGTTATTTTTAGCCCCAACAATCAAAGTATTATTCTGAAGACTGTTATTAATAGCTTTCAGCTTCTCCCCATCAATACCTGCTCCATTATCGGTAATATTGATTGATATAATCTTATTATTCATAACGGCACTGATTTCAATGATAAATTTATTTGCAGAACTGTTGAAGGAATGACTGAAACAGTTTTCAACCAAGGGCTGTAAAAGAACTTTTGGTACTTTTATTCCCATAAATGCTACAGGTAAATCAATTTTCAGCTCTATCCTGTCGGAATATCTTATTTTCATAACAGATACATAATTCCTCACATGTTCAATTTCCTGCTTCAGCGTTACGCATCTGCTATCCGAGTTGATATTGTATCTGAACAGAGCCCCCAGTGAAGTAAGAGCATCTGATAATTCATACTGACGGTTCATTTCACATTCCATTTTCAGGCTTTCAAGTGTATTATATAAAAAGTGAGGATTTATCTGTGCCTGAAGAGCCTTAAGCTCAGCCTCCCACTGGGCAGTCTCCTTCTCAACAAGCTCTACCAATATCTGTTCCAGTTTTTCTGTCATGTGATTGAAGCCGTTTGTCAATTCTCCTATCTCATCATTTCTGGTCTCGGTAACACGACTGTCAAAGTCACCATTTTCAACCCTTTTCATCATTTTTAGCAGCACTTTTATTCTCTTAAACAGAAATCTTGTAACAATATAGGTAACTAAAAAGGCAAATAGAACACCTAGGACAAGTATTGTCCATACTGAAGCTTTATAGGTTGAAAGCTGATCAAGAATTTCGTTCTCATTTACTACTGCAAGTATTTTAAGATCTGTTCCGTCGACAGTATCATAAACAACATTGTATTTTTCCTTTGAAATCTGAAAATCCGTAACCCCGGAGTTTTGACCAAGTTGTTTGTGATCTATGTACTTTTCCAAAACCTCAGTTCCACCATTGTATATAATTGTGCCTTTACTGTCCATTACAGCAATATAGCCGTTTGTTCCAATCTTAACAGTTGAAAAGGTTTTTGTAATCTCCTCCAGAGGAAGGTCAATCTCAAGAATACCTAATATTGAATTATTAATGGTAAGAGATCTTATTTTCGTATAAATGGGCAGCACCATACTTGTTTCGTTGACGTGATCCTGCAATCCATAAAAATAATCCCTTTTCTTGATTACACCCCATATACTGTTGGTTTCCTTATTGTTTACAAGTTTTTTATACTCCTCCTTACCCTCTATACGGCTGATATTATAGACAACCCTGTCCATTTCCGGAATAGATGCATTGGAAGTATAAAAAAACAGGTCAAAGTGCTGAGAACCTACCTGACTGAGCTTTGAAAGCTTTGGTTCTATTTCGTAGTCATAGTAGACCATAGGATCAAATTCATTGCCTAAAAACCCCTGAACCTGATTATCAAATCTTAGAAAGTCTGAAACATACTCACAGTTTTTGGTCATGTATAAGACATTCTGCTTGACCTGTGATACAGTCTGCGCGAGAATGTTAAAATTCTGTTCCCTTATTGATGCCACCGACCGGTTATAGCCTGTAACCTGAAAAACTGCAAGGGGTACTATTATCAGGATAAAATAAATGAAGGTAAACTTCCACAGTATACTTGTGTCAAGCAGCCGTTTAATAATGCGTCTCATTTTTACCTCCTGTTTTTACACCTTTTAATATTAACTTGTTTTAATAATTGTTTACATAAATAATATAGCATAGTGCAGTGTTATTATAAACTTTATAGCTATATAAGATGTAATGATTATCTTAGAACCTGTTTAGTATCCCATTGCACTCGTCATTTTGTCGGATTTTGTGCCATGCTGTGTTAAATTTTTTTGGAATAAACAAATTATTGCTGCAAAAATTTGCCTTGCCTGACACAAAATTCACTCAAAATGTCAAGCACAAGCAGATACTAAACAGGTTCTTATTCAATAATAAAAGGGACTCCAAAATTGTCATGGAATCCGCCTTATACAAAGTCTTCTCAATTTTTACTGTTTTGAGAAATTTACATTATTTAAATCTGTTTACCCTCTATTGACAAGGTACTACACGTTTTTGAGCGACGGATTTGATATTTTGCTGCTTTTCAAGGCGTAAGGACGCCGTCTTGCTTGCCGCAAGGCAAGGACTACAACGAATAAAAGCGGCAAAATAGCTAGCGTGAGGCGTATTGTACGTTGTCAATAGAGGGTATAGTATCGAATCCAATCGATATAGTATTTTTTAGGGAAAACGGTATTTTCATCTGGAGCTCCCGGCCAGCCGCCACCCACCGCCAGGTTAAGGAGTATAAACTGTTCCCTGTGGAAACAAGGTATGTGCCTGATATCGGCAGTAAAGTAATAATTGTCGTCAACATACCATTTTATCTCATTTTCATCCCATTCTATACCTATTATATGATAGTCATCACTGAACTTCTGGCCCTGCAAGACAAAGGTATTGCCCCCTTCATAGCTAAAGTGCCATTCTCCGTTAGGGTTCGGGCAGTGAATGTTTGCATATACCGTTGAATCTCCCTCCGATCCCCCAACCAGTTCCATGATATCCAATTCTCCGCATTCCGGCCAGTCACTGTCACCTTCAAAGGAGGTTCCCAGCATCCAGAAGGCCGGCCAGAGGCCCTTTCCGTCAGGAAGCTTAGCTCTCATCTCCATCCTCCCGTAGAGAAAGCCTTTCTTGTTTTTGGTATTTATGCTGGCGGATGTATATTTATATCCTTTATAATCTACCTTCCGTGCTTCCAGAACCAGCTTGTCATCCTCAATATATGCATTTTCAGGTTTGTCTGTATAGTACTGAAGCTCATGATTTCTTATGTAGCCAAACTCGTAATTCCACAAATTTGTATTGATTTTTCCTTCATCAAATTCTTCGCTCCAAATCAGCTTCCACTTTTTATTTTCCATCTGCATCTCCTTTACTGCTCTAAATTTGATAACTTAATTATAGCTCCTGAAAATAAAAAAAGCCGTCTACTTTTTTTATTTTTAGTCAGCTTTTTTGTTACTTCCTCAACTTTATCTGATTGTATTCATTATATCTACTCTGAAGCCTGCTGTAGGACTCAAGCACTTCAGACGGGATATCTACATGAGCTATAAAGTCCCTGCCTTTCGGGCCATACCCATTTTCATCATCTCTGAGCCTCGGGATCTCTCCCATAATAAGATCCACAAATCTGTCCACCGACCATATTCCATCAATATTGTTTTCAAACCTGAGTCCGTCTTCCTTGACCAGGAGCAGTGGTATAAACGGACTAAAGCTGATTATTTCTGTTTTTTCCCCGGCCCATGACTTGAGAAAGGATGCATGAGTCCTGAGCTGCATAGTGGGGTCCTGAATAATTATTATTGATCCGGGTACTTTATTGACAGCTTTTAAGGTTCTCAGTGCTTCAACTGCATTAGCACCACAGTTGGCAGACCGATTTTCAATGATGATTGAGTCTGGGTCAATGTCTGTATTTCTGGAAATAACGTCTTTTAAAATATCTGCCTCGGGCCTGTTCTCAACTTCGATGTCTCTGTAGTTACTGTTATTCAGAACATTGGTGACCAGATATTTTGTGGAATGTCCTATGCCTCCCACAAGCATTAGCTCTCTGGCCAAACCTGTTTTGAATGCACCTGCCCCCAGTTCGGCCAAGTATGGCATACTGCTTCCCAGTACCATCAGTACATCTGCCTGAGAAATTCCATACTTCTCATAGAGTGCTTCTGTTTTCAGTCTGGTGATATCCCTTCTTGAAAGAAAACTGATTATACAATTTAAATCTGCTGCAACGTCATGCTCTGTATAGTTTTTCATACTTAAACCACCTTCTGAGGCCAATTATTATTGATAGTGAAGAAAGAATTGCAGCAGGCAAGGCAGCAAGTAAAATCCAATGCAATACTATATAAAGCAATAAGCCCTGGTTTTTAATTTTTAGCCATTCATCCTTACTTATTCTGGACATATACATTCTCCTTAGTATTCTTTGTACTCTTACCTGTTATTAAAATTCGATGTAATTGTGCCCTGATGGAAGAATTACCAGTGCTACTTCGGAGGACAGAAGCTTTACTTTAAAATCCAGTAAAGTTGTATTACCGGCAGCCTCAGAATTCAAGGTGCCTATAATGTCTTTTTTGCGATAGACCCTGCCTGAACTCCCAATCTCTATAAAATCATCTGCAATCAAATCAGCAAGGGCTTCAGATGATCTCCGGATATTTGGTTTAAGCAGGCTTTCTTCCAGAGACAGGAGCTCGGAGATCAGCACAGAATCATTTTCCATACAGGTTTATTCCTTTCATACCGGATATGTTTCCATTAATATACTCTCTTGCCCTCTTCATACTTTCAACAGACACCTGCGGGTTACCCTCTTCATATGGAATATCACATTCCAGAGTCATTGCATGTATACTGTCAAACCTTAATTCATGTAAAAACCCTTTGAGGTCCAGTTCTCCTTCTCCCGGAAACAAATGGCGTCTCCCAGCCTTATAATCACTGAAATGTACCCCTTTGACATAATCCCTGCAAGCTCTGGCCGTTGAGACAATATCAATTCCCAGTTGAGCGTAGTGAGTAGTATCAATATTGATATAAAGTCCATTTTCCTTAACAAATTCAAGCATTTCCGCCGGATCAACAAGAGAAGTCTGATATCCCGGAAATTTCTGAATATTTTCAATGCATATAATATATTTTTTTTTAAGGCTGGTTAGGTCCTCTGCGGCCTTTTTGCTATAGCCGGACCACCAGCTTTTATCCTCGGTTTTCTTGTGGGGAGCATGAAATACAATACATGGTATATCCTTTTCACCGAACTCCAGGTATTCATATGTATCGCTATTAATTACCGAATCAGTATCCTTAAAAATAACACCGCCCATATCATGGAGGGAATTTATTTTAAGCCCGCTTTCCCTGACCATTTTAAGAACTTCTCTGGGTCTTATGTTTTTTAGATGCTGGGTTACCTCCCAGTTTTCTCCGCCGGTCCAGTAGGTGTCAAGTTCTATCGTCTCAAACCCCGCTCTTTTGATAAGGTTCAGGGCTTCAACAAAGGGAATGTGGTAAAATGTAGCCGTTGCAATTGATATATTCATTGATTCCTCTCCGGTTTACTTCAACTTAAAGCAGTCATAAACCTTTTGTATACGGTTTGCTGGCATTTCTCCCGCAGCAGACTTCTATTTCTTAAAATGCTCTGTTTCTCTGTGTTTCAGCTGGTCTTCAAGTGCATAAAAGTATATCTATTCCCATTCCAATTCAACAGAGCCTTCTGCCTTCTTGCTTTCTATAACTATTTTTATTTCATCATCAGAACTTTTAACGTCCTTCCACCCTCCAACTCCGTTAACATGTATCTCTCCATCCTTAGAATCTATCTCTGCCGCTTCTTCACTTATCCATTTAAGGTCTTGTATAACACGATTTTCAGAGTCAGTAAAGTAAATCCTCAGATCACCCTTCTCAATTTTACAAGTATAATCAAACCTGTACAGCTTATGAGCTTTAGCCTTAAAAGTTCTGATTTCTTTTCCGTTCAGATTGTCAAAACTCATCTTTACGTGCCCATAGGATGAATTATCTGCCAAACTTGTATAGCTTGATTGTGAGTCATATATCAGGGTGCCCTTACTGCATCCTGTAAATAATAACAAGGGCAGCAGCAGTATCATACTTATATTTTTTAAAATGTTATTGATACACATCATTCCCTTCACATTTCCAGAGTGTTACGGCTTAAATTAATTATACCTATTTTTAACTATAATTAATTGTAATATTTAGGAAATGCACATGTCAACCTACTTTCTCATCCAGCCCCATCTGACTTATAACCATTTTATAATATGCTCCCTTCATTGTCATAAGTTCATCATGAGTGCCTCTCTCCAGTATTCCTCCACCTCCGATAACCAGTATTTTATCGGCATCCCGAATGGTTGAAAGCCTGTGTGCTATTAAAAAACTGGTATGCTCCTTCATCAGCTGCAAAAGCGCCCGTTGAATTTCCTTCTCGGTTCTGGTGTCAACACTGCTTGTGGCCTCATCAAGTATAAGAATTGGCGCTTGACACAAGACCGCTCTTGCTATGGCTATGAGCTGCCGCTGTCCCTGGCTCAGATTGTCCGAGCTGCCGGTAACGTGAGTATCATAGCCCCTGGGAAGACGTGATATGAAACCATCTGCATGAGCCGTAACGGCAGCTGCTCTAACTTCAGCAGCTGTGGCTTCAGGCCTTGAATACCTTATATTGTCGGCTATGCTGCCTGTGAAAAGACATGTATCCTGCAAAACCACAGAAAAACAGTTTCTGAGATCCTTCCTGGAAATGTCGGTAATATCTGTGTCATCGATAAGAATTTTCCCCTGGCCGACCTCGTAAAAACGGGTCAGCAGGTTTACAATGGTGGTTTTGCCGGCTCCGGTTTCTCCTACAAGTGCTACAACCTCTCCGGGATTGACCAGCAGGCTCACCTTGTTTAAGACAGGCTTTCCGGGGGTATATGAAAAAGACACCTCTCTGAATTCCACCTTGCCTTTTGGGTTTTTTAATTCTTCAAGCTTTGACTTATCAGCCTTTTCCTCGTTCTCATCCAGGATCTCAAAAACTCTTTCAGCTCCGGCGAGAGCTGACTGGATGGTATTAAACATGCCGGCTATGTTGTTTAGCGGCATGCCAAACTGTTTGGAATAGGTCAGAAAGCTGACAACAACCCCTACGGTTATGTTTCCCTTAACCGCCAGAAGTCCACCGGCGCAGGCAACCAAAGTATAATTGAGGTTATTTATTACATTCATAAAAGGCATCAGAAAACCTGCCCATATCTGTGCTTTTGTAGAATAGTCACAGAGCTCAAGATTAACCTTTTTAAATTCTTCCAGTATCTTTTCCTGTCTGTTAAAGGCCTTTACCATTTTTAAACCGACAATGCTTTCCTCCACCACACCATTAAGAGCTCCAAGAGTTTTCTGTTGACTGGAGAAATATTTACGGCTGTGTTTGGCAATAGTCCTTGTAAGTAAAAAAACAAGCGGAATTGTCACTATTGCAACCAGAGTAAGCACCGGACTCAAAACAAGCATCATAATAAAAGCACCGGTTATGGAAAAAACGCTTGATATCAGCTGTGTTGTTGTTTGTGCTACTGTACTGCTTATATTGTCCACATCATTTGTAATTCTGCTCATGGTATCTCCATGGGCTCTGGTATCAAAAAAGTTAAGAGGTATCCTCTGCAATTTTGAAAAGAATTCGGTCCGGATATGCTTGATCAACCTCTGGGTAAGCCTGGCCATAAGGGTGCCGTTCAGAGTATCAATGAACCAACTGGTAACATAGCAAGCTACCAATGCAAGCAGTATCACTGTTAAAAGCTCATGATCCACCCTGTATGTTTTTATATTAAAGGTATTGATGGCTTCTCCCAGCAGGAAGGGGGTCAGTAAGGATACTGAAGCCGATATGACTGTCAGTGCAGTAGCAATGATAAGAGATTTTCTCCACTTCACAAACAGCCTGATCAATCTCATCAGTGTACCCTTGGAATTTTTAGGTTTTGCAGCAGGCTGAAATCTCTGATGGCCGGCACCCCATTTTCCAAGTTTCGGCATATTATTATAATTCTGAGAATTGTTTTTATCAGGCATGGTTTTTAGAATCGCCTCCAATCTGAGAATTGTATATATCCCTGTAAGTTCCGCAGTTTTCCAGAAGTTCCGGGTGACTCCCGAAGCCCACCTTTACTCCGTTATCAAGTACAAGAATTTTATCGGCCGACATGGCAGTACCAATTCTTTGTGTTATCATTATAACGGTTTTGGATTGGTCCAGCTTCTTTAGTGCAAGTCTGACTTTTGCCTCGGTAACAGCATCCAGTGCACTGGTACAGTCATCAAGGATCAAAAGCGGAGAATTTCTGACCAGCGCTCTTGCAATAGATAGTCTCTGCTTCTGGCCTCCTGATAAATTAACCCCACTTTGCCCTAAGCTACTTTTGTATTTATCCGGCATTTCTTCTATAAAGCTCTGAGCCTGAGCATATCGGGCAGCATGTTCAATCTGCTCCACTCCTGCATCACTGCTTCCCCAGGCTATATTTTCGTATATGCTTCCAGAAAAAAGCATGCTTTTTTGAGGTGCAAAAGCTATATTCCGGCGTAAAGTCCCTACATCAATGTTTTTTATCTCTTCTCCATTAAAATATATCTTCCCCTCCTGAACATCATAAAAATGAAGGCACAGCCAGGCAAGTGTCGATTTTCCGGAACCGGTAGGCCCTATAACAGCAAGGGTTTCACCGGGTTCAATTTTAAAGGATAGATTTTTCAAGGCAGGTATTCCGCTTCCCCCGGGATAGGCAAAAGTCACATTATCAAACTCCAGCTGAGCAGATTTATGGTGTTCAGGCTTATTCCGGCTTTTGAAATCCTCCTCTCCGGATAAAACTTCATTTATCCGCTCTGTTGATGCTTTAGTTCGTATAAATGTGTTGAATATATTTGTGATCATAATGAGAGAAGTAAGAATCTGAGTCATATAGTTTATGAAGGCTGCAATTTTTCCAACCTCTATTTCACCATTTCCGAACATGATACTGCCCACATAGATGATTACTGCTATTCCAATGCTTACTGTAAGTGACATCACCGGAGAGAAGTAGGCTATAACCAATTGGGAGGATATACTTCTTTCAGATAAGTCTGAATTTGCCTCATCAAACTTTTTTTCTTCATCCTCAAAACGTCCAAAAGCCTTAACCAGCCTTATTCCCATCAAATATTCCTGTACCACTGTATTAACCTTGTCTATTGCTTTCTGGACTTTGGCAAATCGGGAATAGCTTAACTTCATGCTTGCTGTAATCAGTATTCCCACTATGATGATTGCTGCAAACAAAACCATACTCATATGCGGGCTCAGCATAACGGCTAGTATTATACTTCCAATACAGGCCAAAGGTGCTTTTAAGAATATTCTCATTATTCCGTTTACAAACTGGGTAATTTGAGAGGTATCATTTGTCATCCTTGTTATGAGGGAACCGCTTTCTATATTATCCACGCCGACTTCAGAGAAACTGATTATCTTTGAAAAAACGTCATACCTCAAATCTGCTCCAAACATCTGGGATACCTTGCTGGCAAGAATATTTCGTGATGCTGCAAAGCAGGCTCCGAGAATGGTAATCCCCAGCATCATAAGACCGTATCTTGCAACCGAATCCATGCTGCTGTTTTTTACTCCATCATCTATAATATGTGACATAATCGTTGGCTGAAGCAGGTCACATACAGCTTCCAGGAATACACAGGTTATAGCGCACAAAAACATTAACTTATACTTTTTGAAATAGACTTTATATATATTCATCAGCTGGGAATCTCCTTAACGAATAGTTCAACAGAAAATTTTTCGGCTGTAGAAAAAATTTCTTATCCTAAAAGCGTTTCAACGAGGCAAGCGTGCCCTCGTTATACCGCCATTCCAGTCTTAAACTGACTGTTGTACAAATTTGCATAAAATCCGTTTTGGTCAAGCAATTCAGTATGAGTACCCTTCTCAACGATACTGCCATTGTCTATTACCAGAATACAGTCGGCATTTTTGATGGTACTCAGTCTGTGGGCAATGATAAAGCTGGTTCTTCCCTTCATCAGTGCCAGCAGAGCCTCCTGTATCTTTAGCTCGGTGCGTGTGTCAATTGACGAGGTGGCCTCATCAAGTATCAGCACTCCGGGATCGGCGAGTATAGCTCTTGCTATGGCAATCAGCTGTCTCTGCCCCTGGGATATATTTGAAGCATTATCGGCCAAAACGGTCTGATATCCCTGCGGCATATGCTTTATAAACGAATGCGCATTAGCCAGCCTTGCCGCAGCAATTACCTCCTGATCTGTAGCATCGGGCTTTCCATACCTTATATTGTCGGCAACAGACTCTGAGAACAGATAAGTGTCCTGCAGCACCATACCTACACCCCGGCGCAGACTTCCCAAAGCCAGCCCGGAGATATCCTTCCCGTCAATACTGATTCCCCCGCTGTCTATGTTGTAAAACCTTGTAAGCAGGCTGATTATTGTTGTTTTACCTGCGCCGGTTGGCCCCACTATGGCTATCTGCTCTCCCTGTTTTGCTTCAATAGAAGCATTTTTAAGTACGGGTTTACCCTCCACATATGAGAAAGTAACATCTTTAAAGGATATATGACCTTGTACTTCATCCAATTCCACGGAGCCCTCTTTATCCTCTTCCTTAGGCTCATCCATTATTTCAAAAACACGTTCTGCTCCCGCCATGGCTGATTGTATTGTATTAAACAGATTGGCTATTTCATTTAAAGGACGGGCAAAATTTCTCATATAAAGCAGGAATGTAAATATTATTCCAACAGTTATATTTTCACCGTTGAGCATCAGGTATCCGCCTGCTACTGCCACTATAAGAAAGGTTGTATTGTTTATGAGATTCATAAGGGGTCCCATAAGTCCTGATACTCCCTGGGCAATAGTACTGCTTTTCTTCAGTCTGAGATTAATTTCATTGAATTGCTCTTTAACTTTCTCTTCCCTTCCAAAAAGCTTTACAACCTTTTGTCCCGAAATGATCTCTTCCACAAAACCATTTAATTGACCCAGGTTCTGCTGCTGAAGTTTAAAGTATCTCTTGGTAATTCCGGCAATAAACTTTGTTACAAAAAACATTACAGGAATTGTCACAAGTGATATAAGTGTAAGCTTGGGGCTTAACAACAGCATGGCTAAAAGCATCCCAACTATGTTAATTACTCCCGAAAAAAGCTGCGTAACGTTCTGAGAGAGAGTAATGTTAATGTTATCAACATCGTTTGTAAGCCTGCTCATTAAGTCTCCGCTGTTGCTTTTATCAAAGAAAGCCAGGGGCAGTCTCTGAAAACAGGCAAACAATTCCTTCCTGATCTGAGCCGTAGTTTTCTGAGATACATCTATCATTAAAGAATTCTGCAGATATGCAGTTGCCACATTAATCAGATAAATTGCCAGAAGCAGTCCGCAAATCAGCATCAACCCATGTATATTTTTCTGCTCAATATAATTGTCAATTACAAAACCATTTAACCTTGTTCCGGCTATCCCAATCAAAGTTGAAACAATAGAAAAAATAAATACAAAAACTATAATTCTGCTCTGACCAGACAAATACGAAATCAGCCTTCTTAAAGTTCCTTTTGCATTTTTAAGCCTCACAGGCGTTCCATGAAGCATGGCACCCGGGCCACCTCCCGGCCTGACCTGAAAACCCGTTGCCTGTTGTTTGTTCTCCTTATCCGACATTGGACAGAACCTCCTCTCCCAATTGGGATACAGCAATACTTCTATATATTTCATTTGTCATAATTAATTCATCGTGAGTTCCTATTGCTGATAATTCTCCTTCATCCAAAACCAGTATCTTGTCTGCATCCCGTATGGCTGAAATTCTCTGGGCTATGAGAAATACAATAGAATCCTCTTTTTTATCCTTAAGCGCTACCTGGATTTTTGCCTCAGTAACCATATCCACTGCACTTGTAGAATCATCAAGAATCAGTATTTTGGGGTTTTTAAGAAAAGTTCTGGCAATGGACAGTCTCTGTTTCTGCCCGCCCGAAAAATTCTTTCCTCTTTGTTCAACTGTGCTCTTATGACCCTCTCCGGCAGCCATTATAAAATCATATGCCTGGGCGTCCCTGCTTGCCTCTTCCATAGCTCTTTCATCACTGCTTTCGTCTCCCCACTTGAGATTCTCTTCTATTGTGCCGGAAAAAAGTATACTATCCTGCATAACAACTCCTACACACTCCCTTAGACCCTCAAGCGACAGATGTTTTACATTTATGCCTCCCAGCATAACTGCACCCTCACTGGCATCATAAAGTCGGGGAATAAGGCTTACCAGACTGCTTTTACCCGAGCCGGTACCTCCAATAATACCTATTGTTTCTCCCGAATTTGCCTTAAAGGAAATATTTCTTAGAACATATTCATCAGTGGAGTTATTGTATCCAAAGGAAACATTTTTGAATTCAACATCATAGCCCTTGATATCTACCGGCTTTTCAGGATTCTTTATGGTCGTTTCGGTTTCGAGGACCTCATTCACTCTGTCAGCCGATACCTTCGCTCTTGAAAAATTTATTACCAGCATGACCACCATCATCAAGGACATCAGTATTTGAACCAGATAGTTCATAAAGGCCATGATATCACCTGATTTCAACTGTCCTGCTATCTCCATGTTTCCACCAAACCACAGAAGTGCAATAATACTCAAGTTGAGTATCAATGTTAGCAATGGCCACAGCAGCACAGTTATTTTCTGGGCCCGTGTGCTCCAAAGGACCAGATCGTCATTTGCAACCTTGAACCTATGCTCTTCCTTTTTATGCCCGTTAAAAGCCTTTACAACTTTGACTCCCAGCAGATTTTCACGCATAACGGTATTTACTCGGTCTATCTTCTCCTGCATCTTCAGGAACAGCGGGAAGGATTTTTTAACTATTAACACTACGAAAAACAAAAGCACCGGCATTGATACTGCAAAAATTAAAGTTAGCCCCGGGCTTATGGTCAGCGCCATAATAATGCCTCCGATAACCAGAAGCGGTGCCCTGACCATTATTCTCAGCATCATCAGTACTGTATTTTGTACCTGTGTAACATCATTTGTCAGTCTGGTAATAAGTGAAGAGGTTTTCAATTTATCCAGCTCTGAAAAAGATAAGGTTTGTATCTTGTCAAACATGCTCTGTCTGAGTCTGGTCCCCATAGCCATTGCTGCAAAGGAGGACAATATGCAACAGCCCGCCCCTCCAATAAAACCAATTACTGCAACTATTATCATCTTAATACCGGTGGCAATGATATATTGTTGGTCACCATTGGCTATTCCTATATCAATTATATCCGACATCAGCGTTGGCTGCTGCAGGTCCATCATTACCTCAAGAAGCATCATCAGAGGCGCTGCTACCACGAAAAAATAGCTTCCTTTCAGATATTTAAATAATTTTCTCATCAAATTTCACCGCCTCTTGTTCTCCGTTTATCATGTTATTAAATATTCTGGTGAGGAAATTCTCAGCCAATAGCTTTTCTTCCTCCGAGAAGCCCTTGAAGCACTCGTCAGCCATTGCCATAAAAATTTCATCAACCGTTTTCTTCTTTTCAAAACCTTTTTCTGTAAGCCAGACCTCAAGGGCTCTTTTATCTCCCATAACCTGTTTTTTTTCAATCAGACCCGACTTTTCCATACTATTCAAAACACTGGTTACCGATGCCGGTTCCAAATGGCATGCTGCTGCTATCTCCCTCTGAATACAGCCGTTATGTCCGTATATATAATTCAGCATCCTTGGCTGGCCTGCAGTCAGATCATGCTTCATAAACTCATATGAAGATCTTCTTCTATGGGTTGCACTAACTTTAATAAGCAGATGATTCAAGTCTCTTTTATTCAACATATCACTCCTTTTAAGGCTTTAAACTAAATATAGTTAGAATTCTAATTATTAGAACTCTAACTATATTTTATGGACTTAATACTTACTTTGTCAATATAAAAATACCCCGTTCCGCAACTAGTCAATATAATTGGAACCGGGGTATTTCACATATTTACTTATTATTACTCACAAACACTATGCACCAAAGTTACATAGTTAAAGTGCCTTCATCCGAATTCACAAGCATGAGAATATCTTCCTCAACACCGGTCACAGCATTTATATAAATTATAAATTTCTGGTCATCAACTGCTCCTATGAATTCAAAGCAATATCTCTCAGATTTAAAATCTGTAGGAATTATTGCCTTGCCCTGACTTTCAACTTTTAATCTGTTATTTATTTTTGTTTTTGCTTCTTCCAGAGTAAGCTTGGTCGGTGGGATATCTCTTGTCTTATGATTGTAAAGATAACCCTTTGCTTCAATTCCCATGATTTCTCCATTATCCAGCGCTACCTTGACTTTTACCAGATCGGGATAACAGACTACTCCATCCTGGGCGTAGGCATAGCATATAGTGGCAGTACCGTCCTGTTTCATATAATAGGTGTCCTGCATACTGCTGAACCCGTTATTCTTAAGAAAATCCTGAGCAGCCTTTTTAGCCGCTTCCATGGTTAATTTGCCATCATCTACGTTTCTATTTCTGACCATCCAATACACCTGTCCACCCTGTTGAGTTATATCAACCTCGGCACTGCCGTCGTTATTGGAGTTTTTATAATCCACCTTGAAACGGTAGGTCTTAATCGCACTCTCATCACTATTTTCAAGACGTGTAACTTTTTTTATTTTATCATTACCTATCATTTTACGGACAACATCCTCAGCCTTAGCCTGATCAACTTTTTCCTTTTTCAGTCCCACAGGCTTTAATTTTAATAAATGATCGGAATATGGTCCGTCGTAAGTCATTGATGGGTATTCCTGAAAATTCTTTTCAACATTTTCAAACTGGCTCGACTGAATATCCTTGGTATTCTGACTCTTCAACTGTCTGGGTCCGCCTGAAATTCCCCATGCCATTTTGCCTTCATAAATCTGGTCCTGAATTTTATGGAGGCTGTTCTGCAGAGATATTGAAAAGTTGTGAAGTTTCTGTATGGAGCCATACTCCTCATCACTCAATGGCAAGCCGTTTGCTGTCTTATTATTAAATGCATATGCCATATCGCCGACCTGGGTCAGGAAGTTGGACGCTTTTTCAAGTATGGGTGGCGCTACAGGCAGCTGACCCATATTTGTCTGGGCAAGATTTGACTGCCTCCAAACCTCCTCAAGCATGGTTGAAGTACCTCTTGGTGTAGATGTTACCATTGATTTTGCCAATAGTACTTCTACGTTGTCCAAATAGCTTGTCAAATCCAAAAAGGCTCTGCTGTACTGATTATCCATCATTATCCTTAGGTCATTAAGCTGCCTGTTTTGAAAATACCCCCAGGTTGATACTCCTGCCAATGCCAATACTGCTGCAATAGCAACCGGTATGGCCCAGGATGTGCGCTTCCTGCCTTCCCTTAAGTCATTATCATTGTGATTGTTCCTGCTCTCGTTTTCGTTCTGTTCCATTTAATTCACCTCCATCTATATTCCAAACCAGTGTTTGCCTATTTTTAGCTTTACCTTTCTTGACCAGATCCATTTACTTGTTGCAGTTGCAGGATTCCAGTAATAAAGACAGCCGTATGTTGGGTCCCAACCTGCAAGGGCATCTCTTGCAGCTTTTACAACTGTAGATTTGGAGCTTATAGGTACATTTATCTGTCCATCGGATACAGCAGTAAACGCTCCCGGCTGGTATACGACACCCGCTAGTGTTTTTGGAAATTTTGAATTTTTTACTCTGTTTAATACTATCGCACCTACTGCAACCTGGCCCTCATATGGCTCACCTCTGGCCTCTCCATTAATTACTCTTGCAAGAAGCTGCTCATCGGATACTTTTTTGGCGGCAGCATTTACCGTTCCGGTCTCAACAACAGTTCCCAGCCCCATGGACAGCAGCGTATTTTTATCAGCTATTCCGCTGGCTCTATAGCCATAGGTCCTTTGGTATTTAAGTACGGATGCAAAAGTATCATATCCGAAAATTCCATTTACCCTGCCATCATAATAACCCCAGTTTTTTAATTCCTGCTGCATTTCTTTAACTTCCTGCCCCTTGTCACCTATCTTTAGAGATGAAGCGGTACTAGTAAAATACATTGATCCTTGACCTAATAAAGTAAGACTGAATATTACGATTAAACAAAAAGCAATCAATTTTATATGCTTTTTCAAACTTGTACCTCCTTCCAAATTTACAATAAAACTAAATTACAAATTAAAAGTATAAAGTCTCAGGTATTGCTGTATTAAAAAACAGATAATAACTTCAACCTTCAATGTTATTTTGAGTTATTGATTGTCAAAATATTCGTAAAATTTCTTTATTTGAGTATTCTACGTATAATTAGGTCTATTATGTTAAAAATCTATATGAAGGAACAGTTAAATAATAAATTCCGGTTCTAAAGCAGGTATTTTTTTATTATTCAACTATTCCTACCCTCTATTAACAATGTACAATACGTTTTTAAGCGGCGAATTTACCCTGCAGCTGCGTTGAAGCCACTTGTAAGGCACAAAGCCTTGCTTGATGCAAGGCAAGGACGACAACAAAGAAAAGTGGCAAAATAGCCGGCGTGAGGCGTGTTATACATTGTCAATAGAGGGTAAAATATTATTTTCTAATTTTAATTATAAAGAACCTGTTTAGTATCTGCCTGTACTTGACATTTTGAGTGAACTTTGTGTCAGGCAAGGCAAATTTTCCTGGAATAATTTATTCCAGGAAAATTTAAACACAGCATGGCGCAAAATACGCCAAAATGACGAGTGCAATGGGATACTAAGCAGGTTCTAATGCGGAGATCACTATGAAGGTATTGATACTGTATGTTTCTGTTGGAACAGGACATATGAAGGCTGCTGAGGCATTAAAGGAATCGATTGAAAAACAGTTTTCAGGTTGGTCGGTTGATATTCTTGATACATTAAAGTATATAAATCCAATAGTAGATAAAATTGTCGTCGGCAGTTATCTGGGCGCTCTGAAAAGAAACCCGAGCTTATACAGCAGGCTCTATACAGCTTCGGGTACAGGAACCGGTATTTATGATGTGAGTAAGGCTCTAAACAGGATATTATCCTTTAAACTTAACAGCCTGATTAATGACTACAAGCCATCTGCAATAGTAAGTACTCATCCCTTTCCAATGCAGATGCTGTCATCCTTAAAGGAAAAGAATAAAATCAATATACCTGCAATTGCAATATTAACAGATTATGTAGTCCATTCTCTTTGGTTGGATAATGGGATGGATGCGTTCATTGTTGCAAATGATCATATGAAATCTGAGATGATGGCCCGGGGAATCCCAGGAAGTATTATTTTTCCGTATGGTATACCCGTTTCTCCGAAATTCCTCACCAGAGTAGATAAAACCAAGCTCAAACAGGAACTGGGACTGGAAAACAAATTTACTGTTCTTGTTATGGGCGGCGGAATGGGTTTTGGTAACATCGACAACACCATGACTTCATTGTTGAATTGTGATATAGACCTGCAAATAATTGCTGTTACAGGAACAAATCAGAAGCTGAAGAACCAGCTTGAGCAAAGTGCCAGAAACAGCAATAAAAAGGTTTTAATATTGAGCTATACTGATAAAATAAACGAACTGATGGACATATCGGATCTGTTGATAACCAAACCCGGAGGTATGACAATATCGGAGGCTTTGGTAAAAGGTCTCCCCATATTCATAATTTCACCCATACCCGGTCAGGAAGAGGGTAATGCGAGTTTCCTGATCGGAAGTGGTGCAGCTAATAAAATTGATGACTCAGACCAGCTTGTAAGCGTCCTCTCACAAGTTGCCAACGATCCTATGACTCTAAAAGCAATGCGGGAAAACTCAAAATTTTTGGGTAAGCCCCATTCTGCCAACGATATAGCAACGCTGCTTGGCAAGCTTGTTTTGGGGTAAGGAACAGTTAAATAATAAAACCCGCTTTTCAGGGGAGATATTATTTAGCTGTTCCCAGTCATCAGAATATTCTCCTGACACCGCATACCCGATCCTTAAAGTAACTGTCCTCAAGGGTTTCGGTTATTACCCCCCGGGTTGTACTGGAATGGGCAAACTCGTTTTCCCCAAGATAAACACCCACATCGAAAACATCTTTTTTAAGACTGTCGGTACTGAAAAAAATCAGATCTCCTGTTTGAAGGTTATTTATATCTACAGGTGTTCCTGCTTTGTACATTTCTTGAATATTTCTTGGCAGCTCAACACCATTTATTTTGCTGGAAATATATACAAGTCCGGAGGAATCCATTCCCCACCGGCTTATTCCTCCCATTATGAAAATAGTACTGTTAAATTTCCTGATAGTCTGGATAAATTCGTCCTTACTGGTCTTGGGTATGGTATTATCACTTATGGGAATAGCTATTACTCCCCCTTCCTCTACCCATCCTCTTTTATTGCCCGGTAAAAGAACATCATAGCCTGTTTTTGTTTTACCGACCGAATAAAGTTCTGTCCCAAGTACAACCTTCTTGAAATTAACAGCATTATTTACTCCGGAATAGATATCTATTGTTTTTGCTGTAACAATTATTCTGTTATCTATGCTCCCATCGGTAACACTATCCGTATTTTTGCTGATATACTTGCTTTTTACCCATCCCGAGGTGCCGTCCAGCAGTTTTATATTTGTCCAGGAGCTCTCTTCCTTTATAACCTTAACAACCTGATTATACAGAACCTGCGTTAATCTGGTTCCAAGAATATCAGGTTTATCAAACATATCAACAACTGCTTCTGTAACAACAGCTGCATTTTCCGGTGTTATGCCGCTCAGCAGCTGTTCGTTTCCGGTTACCGGAATATCTCTGCTGCCGCAGCCCGCTGTAATTAATATTAATATTAGAAATATGGAAATTAGCTTATAATATCTATTTCTAGTCATGCATGCCTCATTATTTACATTTTGACATATTAAATAATAAATTCCTCATTTAGGACGGAGTTTTATTGTCCAATCATGCCTTATATTTTACTATATTTTGATTTTACTGTTATGTCAATGAACAGATTTTACATGCGCCGGAACCGATACAACTGTTGATCTGCTCAACCTCTCTCTGTTTACAGGTGAATATGATGATCTGCCGGTTTTTACTGAGCTCACCAATACGGTTTAATGCTTTGATGGTCCTGTCGTCGTCATACTGGGCAAAAGGCTCGTCCATAATTAAAGGAAGTCCTTCGTTTCCCTTCAACACTGTTTCCGCTATTGCTATTCTCAGCGCGAGATACAATTGATCCATTGTTCCGTTACTAAGTGCTGACACAGGAATAACTGTCTCGCTGGCAGGGTCGCTCAGCATAATATTCAGATTGTCACCGGCTCTGGTATCATTATACCTGTGAGCCGTCAATCCGGCAAAAGTACTGTTAAACACCTTATTCATCACGGGCAGGAACTTCTTTTGAACCTCATGTGAAGCCTCCTCCAGCGTCCTAATAGCAATATTCAGAGCTTCACCTCTCTGCTCCAGAGCCTTTTTCTGCTGTGTCAGCTTATGCATTTCCTGCTCAACAGCTTCTGTCTCCAGGGTGCTGCCCTTTTTCTGAAGCTGCAGTTCCAGAGCTGCCTTTTCTATCTTCTTCTGTTGAAGCTGTTCGATATACACCTGCCTCATCTGGCTTAATTCGCGGTTATGACTTTCATCCCGGTTCTCCAGTACACTCTCCAGCAGCAAGTTTTCAGCTTTTGACAGCATAGTAGCGATTTTCTCCTGCTGTATAATCATATTATCGGATAACTGATCTATCCGACGCTCCAATTCCTGAATCTCGCTCTGCCTGAAATTCAGACTGACAGCCTCAAGTCTTTTTATCTGTTGTTCCAGCTGGATCTTTTCATTGCCCATTCTATCGGATAGTGCCGACAACTGTTGGTCAACCATCTCTTTTACCTTCAGGGCATTATCAAGTTTATGCTTTGCAAGTTCTTCCCCTTCATTTAAGACCTTAAGTTCCTCTGCCAGTTCTTTAAGCCTTTTACTGCTTATATATCTGAAAGTACCAGAAATTACTGCTGCCAAAACCGGAATTACTATAAAATATATGGGCATAATATCAAGCAGGAAGACTGCCCACAAAGCAGCTATTACGGCCATTAACGCCATAATACCTATTATATCCAATCCCTTGATCAGTGATTTCTGCTTATGGGACTCCTTATCAAGGTCCGCCCTGCGGTCTCCGGTCAGCTCTCTTCGCAGTCCCCTTTCCTGCTGTACTGCTTGTTGAGCCTCCTGCTCAAGAGCCACTTGATCTTCGTTTATTTTCCTTATATTTTTTTGAGACAACTTTATTCCATTATTTAAAAACTCGATTTCTTCGTACTTACCTTTTTGAACTGTAAGCCGTTCCTTCAACTGGCTGAATTCCACAGCCATTGCTATTAAATTTTCCTTATTAACCAGGAGTTCAATTTCAGATAAAATTTGCTCATGTCTCTCTCTGGTTTGTAGCAGACTATTCTCATGTTCCTTGATGGTGTCACTTATCCCCGACAGTTCCCCCAGACGTCTGTTTATAATGTCAAGAGGTCTTGTATAACTCCTATCTGTACCAACCTGTACTTTTAAGGCTTCCTTCAGAACAAAACCGGCTTGTTTGTATGAGATATCTTCATAGCCGCTCTGCCCTAAATTGGATATTCTGTCAATTAAATCTTTTGACGCAGAAGTATCTATCTTTGTTCCAAGTTGCTTGACAAATACTGTTCTTTCAAAAACATTTTCATTTATACCAATAAGTTTTTCGGTTATACCCCTGCCATCCTTCGCCCCGGAGTAAACTCCGGTTATTTCATTAAAATCCCGGTCAAACAGTTTTACACTGCTATTGTCAAAATCCCTGTCCAGTCTGTATACACCCGAGTTATCGGTCTCAATATTTATGTAGCCCCCATACCTGCCGTTATTCCAGGGTTTATATCTTTTTATTTCAGAGACAAGTCCGTCCTTGTCGGCTCTACCACCCTTAAGCCCATACAGAGCTGCCTTGATAAACGCCATTACAGTTGATTTACCACTTTCATTCGGCCCGTAAATTATATTCATATTTTTGAATAGGTCAAGTTCAAAATCTGAAAATTTACCAAAACCACGTATGTAAATTTTTCTGATTATCATTAGTCTATCCTTTCATTCTCCAGGGCCTGTAGCCCATACTGCATGGCCATAAAAAGAGTTTCCTTCCTCTCAGGTGAAGTCTCTGCCTCCTGCTGATCAAGGATTCTTCTGATGAATTCTCCTTTTATTCCCGGATCCTCAAGGTACTGCTCATAATCAAACCTGATAGAGGTTTGATTTTTCAGTCTGATAAAAAAGCACCTGTCTTTAAACTTTTCCATAATGTTTCCTAAATCAGGCATATAGTTTTTATTAATAAAGCCTGTCAGAGTGATATTATAAAAATCCGTACTTTTTAAGATAAAATGTTCCTGCAGATCAATCCTTTCAATTACTTCAGCGTCATCATTACAATCATTGATATTTACTTCAATATTGTGATACTGCCTTACAGCAGATGGTATAAAACTAATATCGGCCCTCTTCCGGTTTTCCTGTGTCATACTTAGCAGCCCCTGGACAAAACCATGCTGTCCCTCTTCATCAAATCCGAGAGGTTCCGGACTTCCGGGGTTTACAATAAGGGTTTTATCATTTCTGAATTCCTGGTAGCAATGCATATGTCCCAATGCCACATAATCCATATCCAGTTGAAATAACTCTTTTGACGTAACCGGATTATAGTTTCCCTCCTCAAAGGGTATGTCAACCGTTCCATGAAAAGCCAATATATTAAAGCAATCTTCTGATCTATAACTCTTCAGAATTTCTGAATAATCATTTTGAACCCTATTCTTAACTCCCATGCAATAAATACGGGTATTATATTTTTCCAGGTATAAGGTATCCCTGGAGTCCTCTAATATATGCACATTACTGCTCCATGAAGCAGCCTTATAATATGAATTATCCGAAATGGGGTCATGATTCCCGGGCACTATTATGATTTCTGTGTTGTACAATTCTGAGAACATATTCTTTACTTTTAAAATTGTAGACCCCTTTGCATAGTTATGTTCAAACAAATCACCGCTTAAAATCAGAAGATCTGTTTTCTCCTCCTGGACTTTGTCAACCAGTTTGTTCAGGCATTTTTCAAGCTCATCTCTCCTGATTTTAGCCTTATTTTCATCACCAAGTGACGAAAGAGGAACATCAAGATGCAAATCTGCCGTATGTAAGAATGAAACCTGTTTCACAAGAAAATTCGCTCCTATCATGACTTTTATAGTACTTTTTGAGATGGGAATCCACTTTCCCAGTATAGAGAACTATGTAAATTCTTATATTCCGGGTAACTCCTCCCGTATAAAGACCACTTCCATAATCTGTTTCTGCGGCATTAAACAAAACTTCCCGTTAAACAAAACTTCCCGGTGATAGCCGGAAAGTCTTAGAACCTGTCCAGTATCTGCTTGTGCTTGGAATTTTATGTGGATTTTGTGTCAGGCAAGGCAAATTTTCGCAGTAATAATTCGTTTATTGCAAGAAAATTTAACGCAGCATGGCACAAAATCCGCCAAAATGACAAGTGCAATGAGATACCGGACAGGTTCTTAGTTGTTACTTAGGCATAATTAAATAATAAAACTCCGTTTTAAGGCGAGATATTTTTCGTCAAGACAAGGTCGTATTGGCGGAAAATAGCCGTCTTAA
>JAQSXC010000296.1 GCA_029266335.1 Eubacterium sp.
CCGGAAGCAGACCTCTACTATATTGCTGAAATCCATGGAATAATTGGTGAGGATGGTAATTTTAAATGGGATCTTACCTGGCTGGCAAAATCAATAGACCGTGTTGTTGAGGTTAATAGGATGTTACCTAAAGATAGAAAGATAAGGGTAATTTCTATCTCATTGGGAATAGGTAGTTCCCTGAATGGTTATGAAAAAGCGCTTACAGCTATTGAGAAGGCTAAAAAGGAAGGCATATATACAGTATATGTTGATTCCAATCCGTATATGGGACTTGGCCGTGATCCACTAAAAAGTGCAGATGACATAAACTCCTACACTGCTGGACTGTTTTGGAAGAAATACCCTTATAATAACACTGAGCTTCTGATTCCTATGGATTCCAGGTGCACTGCCAGCCCTACGGGACAAAAGGATTATGTTTTCTACAGAGAAGGCGGCATGAGCTGGTCAGTTCCTTATGTCGCAGGCCTATACGCCCTTGCATGCCAGGTAAATCCCAAAATTACTCCTGAGCTGTTCTGGAAGGAAGCAATGAATACAGGTGACTATAACACTGAAAAATTAGGCAAAATAGTTAATCCGGCAAAGCTGATTGACAATATTAAAAAATTAAAGAATTCAAAATAAAGTGCAGGTCTTACCGGCACAAAACAAGTGCTGCAATACAAGTCAATTAAGGGACTTATGTTACAGCACTTGTTTTTATGTTTTACGGGTTTGTTTTGGAAGCAAACCTGCATATCTGTTCACATTGACTATTCACTCTTGACTGGCTTTGCCTCTCCGTGTTTTACAAACTGCATACACACTATAGCAAGGGCAAAGGCTATGGCAGAGTAGATAAATATTGCATCATAGCGGACAACCATATCCCGGATAAAGCCGAACAGTATGGGACTTATTATGGCAGCACTGAAGGAAAAGAAATAATAGTAGCCGGTATACCGGCCAATATCCTTCCATTGAGCCATTTCCACAACCATTGGGAGAGAGTTGATATTCACACAGGCCCAGAAGATACCTCCCAGTAAAAGCAAAATTCTTAAAGCCCATATGTTATTGGTAAACATCATCAGAGTAAACAGAATCATGACTCCGGATAGTCCTATTAATATGGTTCTCTTTCTTCCGATTCTTCCGGAGATAAAACCTGCCGGTATGGAGAAAAACAGGAAGGTCAGAGAAAACATTGCAAGCAAAAGTGAAGCATCTCCGGCAGTCAGATAGTTGCCTGAGGCATCCTTTAAAGTGTTTGTCACATACAGGCTGAAGAAGGTTTCTACAGCATTGTAGCCGGTGAACCAGAACAATATTGCCAGAAGTAAGAATATCAGGCTTACCTTCCTGGCAGCCGGGTTTGCTTTATACTTAGAAGCATCGGTCTCCGGTTCTTCCGGGAGTATATCGGCCTTGAGCTCCTCTCCGGCCGGCTCGTTATCATGAAGTTGCACATTGACCTGTTCCCTGACGAATACCTTCAGAACAATTACCGATAAAAGCATAAGTGCAGCACTGGCTGCAAAAGGCAGAGGCATACCGCCCGCCTTGAAGAGCAGACCGCCTGCGAGGAAGGAAAAAAGACTACCCAGACCACCCATGAAATTTATAATGCCGTTGGCCTGACTTCTGAGAGGCGCAGGTGTCAGATCGGGCATAAGAGCGACAACCGGAGCCCTCCAGGTTGACATTACAAAATTAAATATGATTACTACTGCCATAAGAGAAAACAGGGACCCGGTAAAGGGGATAAAGGGGAATGCCACGGCGCAAATGGGTATTCCTATCAATATATACGGCATTCTTCGTCCAAATCTGGTTCTGGTCTTGTCCGACAGAGTACCGAATAAGGGTTGGAAAATTACACCGAAGATATTGTCAAAGGTCATAACTATTCCTATCAAGGTAGTACTTGTCAGATATTTTCCCAGAAGTACAGGGACGTAGTTGTTGTACATGGCCCATGCAATTGAACTGGCAAAAAAGCCAAAGCCTATGAGGAAGGTCTGCTTATAATTAAGCTTCATGGATTATCCTCCGTTATCCTTGTATTTGTTTTCGTACATTTGATGCAATATCGGGATAATTTGTTATAATGGCATTTACACCTTCTTTATACATCCAGGCAATATGTTCGTCGGTATTGACTGTCCACGGATTAACCTTAATGCCATTTTCCGTACACCGGACGACTGTACCGGGAACGGCCAGTGTATAGTAGAAGGGATGTATTGCTTCTGCTTTCAGATGTACGGCGTATATATGAGGATCAACCATTGCCTCAGTATATAACAGGCCAACTGGTATGGATTTATCAATCTGTTTGATAAGCATCAAACTGTAATGATTAAAGGAGGAATACATAACTCTTTTTTTCATGCCCATTTTTGCTACCAGTTTTGTTGCTTTTTCTTCTATACCCTCGTAATTGACTATACCAGATTTGATTTCAATGTTTATTGTCATCCTGGTACTTTTTACATAATGTAAAACCTCATCAAGAGTGGGTATCTTAATGTTTTTATAATCAGGCATCCCATTGGAAAAGTCATAGGTAAGCAGTTCCTTCAGAGTCATATCGATAATCCGCCCGGTTCCATTTGAACATCTGTCGATGGTCTCATCATGTGCAACCACAAGATGGCCATCCCTGGTCATATGAATGTCCAGCTCAATACCATCAGCCTGCTGATGATTTGCCAGTTTGAAGGCCTCCATTGAATTTTCCGGAGCATAACCCGAAGCTCCGCGATGGGCCCAAATCAAAGTCTGCATTGTATGAATTCCCCCTTATAATATCCTTATAAACTGAGTATTCAGGTACTTGCATTTAAGCAGCATTAAAACCTGAAAGAATTTATTATCAGTTAATTATATGATAACACAAACATAAATTGGCCATAAAGTTAAATTGTGTTAAATATATGTGATATAGTATGATAAAATAGGTTGAGTTAGAATATGGCAAGGCTTATAACCAGCTAAAGATTAGGAAATTTTTCTACAGCTGAAAAATTTCCTATGGAACTTATGCGTTATAATATGATTTAAAAGACGATATTTAGGGTAAATTTAAGCTATAACGAAGCGATAGATGTCTCCCACCTGTATAGGCGGCGGGTACCGTTTTGGATTTCAGGTGGTGAGCATATCTCCCGCCTCGTTGAAACGAGCATAAGGTATGAAAATTTTTTACAGCCGATAAATTTTCTATTAAACCAATGCGTTATAAAATATAGTCAGGAGGATGTGAGTTGATGATAAATCCAATTGAAAAATTTTCGGAAATATGGCTTGCAGGGGGATGCTTCTGGGGTGCTGAAGCATTTTTGAAAAATGTACCCGGAGTCATTCATACCGAAGTCGGTTATGCAAACGGTAAGACAGAAAACCCGACCTATGAGGAGGTATGCCATAATAATACAGGCCACGCTGAGACGGTTTACGTAAAATATAATCCACATAGAATTTCTCTTGAAACACTGTTGAATTACTTTTTCAGAATTATTGATCCCACATTACTTAACAGGCAGGGACATGATACAGGAACTCAGTACAGGACGGGAATATACTATAAAAACCAGGCCGATAAAAGAATTATTGATCAATATATAAGCAGAAAACAAAATGAATATTCTAAAAAAATACTGACTGAGGTTCTGCCAGTTGATAATTTTTATAAAGCCGAGGAATATCACCAGGACTATCTGGAAAAAAATCCAAACGGCTACTGCCACATAGATTTCTCTCTTATAAACAGTTTAAAGCAGGAGGCAGGGAGAAAGGTGGACAAAGAAAAATATTCAAAGCCTGTAGATGAAGAAATAAAACAAAAGTTAAGCAAGGTACAGTATGAGGTTACTCAGAATAAAGCTACTGAAGCACCTTATGAAAATGAGTTCTGGGACAACCGAAAAAAGGGGA
>JAQSXC010000297.1 GCA_029266335.1 Eubacterium sp.
GATGGACGCAGCCTTGCTGACGCAAGGCAAGGACGACAACAAAGAAAAGTGGCAAAATAGCCGGCGTGAGGCGTGTTGTACATTGTCAATAGAGGGTAACATCATTGAAAAAACATATAACTACATTTTCAGGAATATCCAACCGGGAAATTACCTTGTCCGGATCTATCACCGCATTGGGTGAAGGATCATATTCCAGTATGGGGAACTCTTTCTTCATAATGACCTCCCTATATAAACTTTAGTTTTTATAAACCAAAGCCCCACCCGGGATCACCTCAAAGTGACCGCCAAGCGGGGACCGCAGCCCATATTTTCAATTATTCTTACATATTTTTACCATACTGTCAATATCTAATAAAAAATGTAGGACATATGCTCGGGTTAAGATGCTTATAGCTTGCTATTCAGCTAATTTTGACAGGGTTGTTAAAATATCCGTTTCAGCCTTATAAAGCTCATATGCCAATTCAGAAATTCCTTTTAGAATTGATACTTTTCCCGATTCAGACAAGTCCTTGAGCATTGCTGCTACTTCCTCCCACTTCCTGCCTGCTTCGATAAATTTACTTCCAGGAATTTTTAAATCAGACAGATAGAATTCGCTTCCCGCCTCCAGAAGAAACTTTCCATACATATCTCTGAATATTCCTCCGCCGGTTCCGCCATCAGCGCTTATCATAAAGTAGTTGGTACTTCCTGCACGTTTTATTTTTTCTTCATCGAATTTGGCCCATTTTAAAACCTCTTTTGAAAACTTGTTTATTCCACTTACCCCCATCAGTTTTGCCGGAGGGTTTAGCATAGAACTGCAAGTCTCGGCTATTGCCTGTAAGATAATTTGCTTGGATACCGGTTTACATTTACTGAAGTCAAATTCAATCCATCTGTTATTTGGAGGAAAAGGCCTGTGTTTGCTGCTTCTTGCCTTTTCAAGCTGAGAATAATCAATTAAATGAAAATCTTCTGAAATAGGTCCCACAGGAGTTGGAACCGGGTAATCGGAATTGTCTCTGTCAGAAACATAAAACTTTGAATCACTGTCGTCAAAACCAAACAGTACTACCGAATGACCGCCAAAATGGCTGGTTTCAGGTAAATTAAAATAATTTAGATACTGCATATCTGCGTAAGCCAATACCGGTTTACCCAGAGCTATAAGTTCTTTTGTCCTGAAAAAGGCAGCTTCATAATTTCCTGTTGACTTTAATTTCATCTCTATATTCAACCTGTCAGCAATTTTCTCCTCAAATTCAAATACCTTTATCCGCCCTGATATCATTGGAGAAGCTTTAAGGTTTATATAAGTAAATGCCAGGCCGGAACCTATTCCAAAAAGCATTTCCTCTGAAATTGGAAAGCCATAGTATCGAAATACCTGATTAAGTGAGGAGGTAATGCAATGCTTACCTCCCATAGGTTTAAACTCTTTTATAACTGTCATGGAATTTTACCCCGTATTTTACATTTTTCAGTTATACCGGCTATAGGGCGGCCTTACTGACAGGAAACTGTATTTCGGTTATATACTCATTTGGGTCATTTGTTATCCATTCTCCCTTTAAATATAATTCTCTGGGAGCCCCAGTAATCTCATAGCCATTCTCCTCTATCCATTTGCAGATAGCGGTATATGCCATGTGAATGCTCTGAAAAGGACCCTTGTGTACCACTGTGGCCATAGCCTTAACACCCTCAAGTATTCTGCACTTGATACGGTCACTGTCGGGAAAGCCCCCGGCAATAGGCTCAACAATTTCAGCATCAATTCTCTCGTCCTTGTATTCATTATCATGGTAGATTACCATGCAGCCAGGAAGGACTTTTACTTCATACTTTTCCAAGTATTGACCCAACTCCTCCCACAGGTGACCCTGCTCGCTGTAGCTTGGTATAAAATCTCTGATTGATGCAACCTGTATGGGTTCAATTTCCTTTATAACAATATCATAATTCATAAGATATGCCTCCTGTTTATATATTTTAAGCAAATTTTTTACACGAGACAGTCTTTCCTGTTCAGTACGAATCCTTTCAGCAATCTCCATATGCTTTATTTCCAGAAGGGTCTGTATCTGCTCTGTACTCATATCTTTGTCAAGTATCAGGGCTATTTCCTCCAGTGAAAAATACACGTCCTTCAGGGCAAGAATTTTGTTCAGACGCGGCATTTGGCTGGCTGAATAGTATCTGTAACCTGTAAAGTTATCAATTTTTTCGGGCTGTAACAGGCCAAGGCTGTCATAGTGCCTTAATGTTTTAATAGAAACTCTGTTAAGCCTTGCAAAGTCTCCAATTTTAAACATTGCTTTACCTCCAATGTGCGCATATTTTATGAGGTCCTCACTAGTGGAGAGATCACCTCCACTGATGCTATAATAAACCCGGCCCCAACAGGAGAGTCAATAGTTATTATTGAAAAAGTTTATATAAATTTCTTCAATTTAATGCTAACGGTTGAAAACCTTGTTTATTACATCCTGTAGCGACTTGCATTCTACTATTTCTATATTTTTTATATCCTGTGCCCGTATAAGAGCTCCCTTTGCTATGTATACTCTCTTAAAGCCTCTTCTGTCCAATTCTCTTATACGAAGTTCAAGTGAGGGAACCTTTTTCAATTCTCCGGTAAGACCTACATCTGATATAAATACAGTATTATTTGGAATTTCCTTATCATAAACCGAAGAAACAATGCTCATAATTATTGAAAGATTTACTGCAGGTTCCTTGAATTTCAGCCCACCTGTTGTTTTTATGACAACATCCTTGTCATAAAGAGATATTTTTCCTCTCTGTTCAAGTATTGATATCAGTGTACTTAACTGTTCCCTTCTGACACATTCACCAATTCTGGACGGAAAAGGGGTGAAGGTTTTTGAAACCAGGCTTTCTATTTCAACAATAATAGGCCTGGAACCATCTTTAACTACTGTCAGAGCACTTCCTGAAACCAGTTCATTCCTATCCCTTATGGTCATAAAAAACTCCGAGGGGTTATCTATTGATACCAGCCCGTTCTCGGTCATGGAGAAATATCCTCTCTCCCAGGTACTTCCGAATCTGTTTTTTGAAACGGACAATCCTCTGAGCTCCTCCTCATTGTCTCCGTCAAGGATCAAAACAGCATCCACCAGATGTTCCAATGACCTGAGACCTGCAATTTCTTCATTCTTGTTCATCTGACCTACCAGAAATACAGCTCTTGGTCTTTGCGGGTCTTTTGCCAGCCTGAGCAGTTCATTTGCACATTCCATGGTCTGCGTGGGCGAGCCTGCTCTTGAACCCGGAAAGCCTTCCAGTACAAAGGTTTGAATACTGTCTACAATCAACAGATCCGGATCTATCTGTCCAACTACTTCAAGAACATTATCCATACTGTTATCAGAGTAAACCCACACACCTGTTTCTATCCTATCAAACAGTCTGTCCGCCCTGTTCTTGATCTGACTTTCACTCTCTTCTCCCGATACATATAATACCTTCATGCCCTTGGAAGCTACATCTGCAGCAACCTGGAGCAGCAAAGTAGATTTTCCTGCGCCGGGCTTTGCTGTGATTATTGTAATGGAGTCTCTGACTATACCGCCGCCCATAACTCTGTTGAATTCATTTATGCTTGTTACAATGCGATCGCTGTTGCTGGCCTTTATTTCATTCAGCCTGGCTATCTTTTTAACTGTCCGGGGCGCTGCAGCCCTTCCATTTTTTTTAGCCTCAACCACTGTCTCCTCAAGTGTATTCCAGTTATCGCAATCGGGACAGCGCCCAACCCATTTTGACGCTTCATACCCGCAATTGCTGCACCTATAAACAGTTTTACTTTTCATAAGTATCATAGCCTTTCTGGCTCGCAAAAAATAATCTCTGTTAAAATACACCCTG
>JAQSXC010000298.1 GCA_029266335.1 Eubacterium sp.
TATGGCATGGAACCGGAACAATAAAAAAGTTTGGACAGGATGTCAATACCGGTAAGTTAAAAAGTCTGGAACAGAGAGCAAATAAAAATATAACTCATCTGATTGTGAATTCACCCGCGGTTAAAAAATTATATGCAGGAGCTTTTGGTATTGAAGAGGATAAAGTGTATCCAATCGGTATGCCAAAGACGGACGAACTCTTACAAAGAATTCAACGGGCAGAACAATTACAGAAAAATAAAGACAAAGAACAAATTTATCAAAAATATAACATCCCTGCAGATAAAAAATTAGTGCTATATGCACCTACCTTTCGGGATCAAGAAGTGAAGAACCCAAAGGTAGCAAAGCAGTTAGAGGAGATTGAGAGGGAACTCAGTGAGGAATATTATTTAGGGTTAAGATTGCATCCCCATGTTGCAGAGTCCTTTCAAAATAACACTCTTAATAGTAGAGTATGTCAATTGTCCTATGAAACAGATTTAAATTCACTACTTATGGCTTCAGACGTATTGATTACTGACTATTCCTCCATATTGTTTGATTATTCCCTGACGGAACGACCTATGGTATTTTATGCTTATGATCTAGAAGAGTTTTCTGAGAATGGACGAGGCTTCTATGAAGATTATATCAGATATATTCCAGGACCGGTTGCACATACGGGAGAAGAAGTGGCAGAAATACTGAATGAACATAGGTTAGACAGTAATCAGGTGAAAGCATTCAAAGAAACATATTTTTATTACTTGGATGGGAAAGCTACGAAGCGGTTAATTGATTTAATGTAAGCTACTAATAAAGAAGGCTGTTGCCAAAACATTTCTTTATCAAACACTTGAGTACTCAAGATGGATTGAATATAAGAGATGTTTGGCAACAGCCTTTTATATAATTTATTTACTTGTTCGAATTCCTTCGATATAAGTGGAATAATCTTGTACCGTTTTTGTTGTTGTATAATTTGTACTTTCAAATAAAAACTCATGCAATTTAACTACATTAGCTTGTAAATCGATGGGGAACACATAGGAGACTTTTTTATAAGTGTGAGCATCCTTTTCGAAGGGAAAACCAGTCTCATCCACGATATTATAAGAAAGAACATCCTTTGCAAGACCAATTAACTCCAAAGAATTTAGATTAGTATATACTTGAGGAAAGATTTCATCAATCAGTGAAGTCATGGTTGCAAGATCTGCCTTCTTAGCTTTCTCGAAGATTTTGCTAAGAACAATTCTCTGACGCTCCGTACGTTTAAAGTCACCACCAGCGGTATAACGAATTCTTGCATAAGCAGTAGCCTGTGTACCATTGACTAACTGAGTACCGGATGAAGCAAGACCTTTTACATCGGTACCGTTAATGCGATTTAGTTCTCTTACATAACCATTCAGTGTTTTTAATTCTTCATCGGTAACGTCAATCGTAATACCACCTAATTCATCTATAACATTTACGACGGCTTGGAAGTTAACTGTTACGTATTCTTTGATATCCAAATCAAAATTAGTATTGATCGTACTTAATGCGAGAGAGTAACCACCTTTAAAATAGGCTGCATTGATTTTGTCATAACCTTCATTTGGGATATTAACATAGGTATCACGGTAGATAGATGCTAGTTTGATATCCTTGGTTTTGTTATTGATACTTACAATAATAATGGTATCACTATGAGTACTATCCTCAAGAGCATTCTGCCTTGAGTCGACACCAAATACAACAATATTTCGATATCCTTCCAGTTGTGGGTTGTCCAGATCATCATTTTGCTGGATTTGCTTATCATCGTCATTGTCGTAGTTGATACTTTTAAAAGTATCAAAAATTTTAACTCCAATAAATAGCATAATTACTACAACAACTTCTATTAATAAGATACGAAATAGTCTTCCCTGCTTTTTCTTTTTTCTTTTCTCTTTCATTATGATTGCTCCTGCCTTAAGATGCTGGTAATGTCACAAGTAGTTGTCAATATGCGTTTTTGTTGATAAAACCCTTGAATATGGTCAAGAATAATATCTTGATATCAAGCCCTAACGTCCAATTTTCGATGTAATATAAATCGTGATCGATACGCTTACGTATGGAAGTGTCTCCGCGATAACCGTTTATTTGTGCCCATCCGGTTAATCCTGGACATACTTGATGTTTAATCATATATCTTGGAATTTCTTCTTTAAATTTATCAACAAAGAAGGGGCGTTCCGGTCTTGGACCTACTAAACTCATATCACCCTTTAAAACATTGAATAATTGAGGAAGCTCATCGATGCTAGTCTTACGAATAAACTTGCCAATTCCTGTAACTCGAGGATCTTTATTGGTTGTCCATGCTTTTTTCTCGGTACCTTCTGTTTGAACTTCCATCGAACGGAATTTATACATTTTGAACTCTTGATTATGTTTACCAATTCTTATCTGTGAGAATATAATTGGTCCTTTGGAAGTAAACTTAATCAAAATAGCTACAATGATCATCGGAAGTGCGAAAATCAGTAAAGCAAAAATTGCTCCGAAGATATCTACAACCCGCTTAATTATTTTATTAAAGGTATTACTCAGTGGAACATTACGAATATTAATAACAGGAAGACCATTCAAATCTTCAATGTAGGGAAGTGTGGGTATAAAATTATGGTAATCCGGTACAAATTTTGTATGGACACCGGATTTTTCACAGATTCCTACGATCTGTTCCAGCTTACTGTATTCATTAATACTCAGTGTAATAGCGATCTCATCCAGAACCATTTTTGATAAGAAAGCTTCCAAATGATAGACAGTACCAATGACAGGAACTTTCTTGTACATGGTTCCGACTTCCATATTGTCGTCTAAGATCCCATGAATATAGTATCCCCATTGTGGATTAGCAAATATACGGTCAATGTAGCTTTCTGTAGCACGGCTGTATCCAACTAAAATTACATGTTTTAAATTATAGCCTCTTTTTCTTGCAGTACGAAGACTATAGGAAAGGATATAGCGAAATAATATTGTTAGCAGGATATTTACGACATAAAATAAAGCAAGAAATGGACGGGAATAATTACTACTAACTTTTAAAAATGTTAAAATAAGAGTAAAGTATGCGATACCAAAGGAATTTGCTTTTACAACATTAAATATCTCTACTCGTTTACGTTTTCCTCTCTTGGGCATATAGAGCCCAGATAGATAATAGATGATTAGGTAAACCGGCAATACATAAATCAAATTTCTTGCGTATACCGGGAGAGATAAAAATCGCTTATTCTCCAAAGTTAAAAGAGCAATTTGTTTTAATGGACTATAAAATCTTAAATAATACGATACAAGATAAGATATTACAATCACCAGGGCATCCAAGATAACATGGATCCGATTTAACATTTTTTGATTATCTTTAATCATATGAAATACCTACTTTTTATACAGTTGTTTTCAGGTGCAATGTCTCTACTATAATACATGATTAAATAAAAATCTACAATATAATTTTTATTAATTTTTTACTTCAAACCTTAAGATTATTGAAAGAAATATGGAAAAGATATGTGAACGATTTTTTGAAAAATTTTCACAATCTAAACACAAAGTATTGTTACACTATTAATATAATCGAAATCAAAAGAAATATTAGATTACGGAAAGGGGAATTTGTTATGTCAGATTTTGATAACGGTCAAAAGCCGGATTTGGGGCAGAACCCGGAATTACAATATAGAGAGAATGAGCAAGGAGGTATTTCGGGTTATCAGCAGGAGCCGGTGAAAAGACAACCGGAATATAATTTTTGGGCGGAGCGAATCTCTGACAATACTAAGGATAACGGATCCGCTAATCCAAGTTGGGGATATCAAAGCGGATATCAAAATGG
>JAQSXC010000299.1 GCA_029266335.1 Eubacterium sp.
GAAAAATGATTATTATCAGTAAATGATAAAGCAAAAGCTACAATGAATATCTTATGGAGGTTCTAATGAAACTGCAAATACCCGGACAAAAGAATTTAAGCCATGTAATGGAAATACTATGCACTGTATTTCAGATTTTAGGAACGTTAATGGTAGTAACTTTACCCTGGACATTGAACTATTATCTGATGTTTAAAAATACCTATGTATTGGGTGATGTTTATTATTCCATGCTGGTTCTTTTATTCTTGTCGGGAGTTTGTGCCTTTGCAATTCTTGGTCAGGCAAAAAAGATATTACACAATATCAATACCAAAAATCCTTTTACTTTTGATACAGCAAACAGAATCAAGTATATTTCCTTCTGGTGTTTGCCTATTGCCTTTGCCTATATGGTTGCAATATATTTTATCCCTTCAGCGTTTGTACTGCTTGTTGGCCTCACTTTTTTATTCCTTGCCGCTTGTATTTTCATAATTGCCCAGTTGTTCTATCAGGCTGTTAACTACAAGCAGGAAAATGACCTTACAATTTAGTAAAAGGAGAAAAGAGATGCCAATCATAGTAAATGTTGATGTAATGCTGGCTAAACGGAAAATGAGCTCAACCGAGCTGGCTGAAAAAATCGGGATCACTACTGCAAACCTGTCAATCCTGAAGACAAATAAAGCAAAGGCAATCAGATTCTCCACTCTTGAGGAGATATGTAAGGCATTGAATTGTCAGCCTGCTGATATTCTGGAATATGCTCCGGAAGAAGAAACCCAAAAATAATTTAGCGGATGCAGTTTGTCAAAATATTTTACTTAAAAAAAATGAATGTAAACAAGTCCGTCTTGAATTATGCCCTTTTTTATTATGCCAGCTGCAGTGTGTAATCCAAGGCTTTATAACCATAATGGAATTATCACAAAAAAATCTATTATAAATAATTATTTTATAAGGAGTGTACCCTATGGAAAACCAAAATACACCTCAACCCGAGGATTTAAGCAAACAAAACCGTGTGCCGGACAGTGCGAATACTCCGGGTGAAAATACCTTGTCTGAGCAAACTGCCTCACAGTCTGTCACCCCAACAGCCGCAAGTATGATTACGCCGGGTGTACCTAAAGCTATGCCTCCCAATTACAAGCCTTATGTACCCAGAAGCCAGACACCTGAGTATCAGGCTTTCAAGTCCAGAGTAGTCTCAGTTAAAGGTCTTGTTGTTACAATATTCAGTATCTTGCTTGCAATACTTTTCACAGAAACTATTTTTCTTGGATCTGCCGGAATATCAGTTCCTATTTTTGCGGTAGCCTACTATACCACTCTGTTCTATTTCTTCCATGAAAATAATAAACCGATCAGCAAACCTGCTCTATTTCTAACTGTTCCTGTATTCCTGCTGGCTTTCAGCTTTTTCCTTCATTATAACCCCAGTACACAGTTTATTACCTGGCTTACCCTGATAGCACTTGTATGTATTCAGCTTGTGATGTTGGGAACCAACCCGGCCGAAGGACTGTTTTCTTTTGACATGTTTATTAAAGTCATGGTCAATGTTATCGGTCGCTCTTTTTCCAATCTTGGTATGCCCTTTGTGTCCTTTGAAGTTTTAAAAGGTAAGAGGACTAAAGCCTCCCGGAATACAATGCTTATACTTATCGGTCTGGCTGTTTCCCTGCCGGTAGCGGTAATTCTTATGGGTCTTTTTATGAGCGCCGATGCTGTTTTTGAAAAAGCGGTAAACAATGTTATAGATTTTGCAGGACTGGATTTGGGCAATATATTTGCAGATGTTTTTCTGGGCTTTTGGGGAGGAATTTTTCTCTCAGCGGCTCTTCTCGGACTAAAATATGAAGAGGAAAAACAGAAGTCTGCCGGTAAAGTCGGCAATAATATCGACAGACTTGTTATTGGTACCTTCCTTACTATCATCAATATCTGTCTGATTGCATTTGTAGGCTTTCAGTTTGCATATCTGTTCGGGGGAACGGCAAATATAACCCTTACCGATATGACCTATGCCGAATATGCAAGACGCGGCTTCTTTGAATTGACAGCAGCTTCAGCTATAATTTTTACTATTGCTCTTTTGGTTTTGATAATGACCAAAAAAATTGAGGATCAGCTGCCTGTATGGGTTAAGCTGTGTACCGTCTCCCTCTGTCTGTGCAACGGTGTCCTGCTTGTTTCAGCTGTAAAGAGAATGCTCTTGTATGTGGATGCCTACGGTTTAAGTGTCAAGCGCGTTCTGACGCTCTGGCTCATGTGCCTGATAGCTCTGTGCCTTGTCTGGATGATAATAAAATGTTTTGCACCTAAAATTGATGTTATGAGATTAATAGGTGTTACAGTAGTTGCAGCTGTGTGTATTTTAAGCCTCACCAATACCGAAAAACTGATTGCCAGGTATAATATTGACCGCTATATCAGTGACCCAACTAAAATAACTATTGATATCTATCACCTGGGAAGCCTGTCTTATACTACCTCTCCGGAAATTGCCAGACTGAAGGAGGTCAGCGGTGGTCAATTTACACGCGTTGAGATCATCGACATACTTAACTCCCAAAAGGCTGCTTTTGAAAGCAGGAATGCATTATATGGCTTTACTCTTGATAGTTTAAAAGCCGGTGAGGTATTTTCAGGTCTGACTAAATAATAGAAGATAAATGGATTTTAAATCTTAAGAGGTTTGGTTTTATGAAAAGAAATTATATTTTGCTGGGAGCTTTTGACCTTGTGATTGCTCTTGCAGCAATATTTACAGGTTTACTGATGCTTTGGTCAAATCAGGGCATATTCGGGGAATACCCTGCTGAATGGCTAAATGTCTTCCCATTTAGAAGCTGGGCAATTCCGGGCATATTAGCCATCTCCTTTTTTGGAGCAGGAAATATAGCAGCAGCCCTGTTCAGCTTCAGGGGAAGAGGTAACAAAGCCTGGCTTGTTTCGGCAGTTACAGGCTTCTGTTTACTGTTATGTACCATATTACAGATAATGATATTGGGGCAGTGGTTTCTTGCTACTGCCGAGATCCTCCTAATAAGTCTTTTACAGCTTTTTCTCAGCGGGTATGCACTGTTTGGCGTACCTCATGATTGACATACTATTGTTCAAGTGTTATAAAGTAAGAAACAGTTCATCATCAGTGGAGGGAGCTCCTGCCTTTTCAGGCAGCGGAAAAACAAATCTTCAGCATTTTTTGCTATCCATCTTTCACTGATGTGCACTTGAATAAATGTATCTGAGGAAAAGAGCTTATGCGAATAAACACTAACGAACTATTTTTATATCGGAACTTTGAACACCAGTCGCTGTTTGATACCTTTGCAGGTATAATAAACAGCTACGACAGTATAAATTATGAAGAGATCAAAAAAAGTATTTACAGTTGTGCGAACTCTTTAGTTGAGATGGCCATCCGTTATGGCTTTGAGGGAAATCTCTGGCACTGCTTTCTGACCTATACGCTCGCCAACAGCGAAAATGCATTTTCAAGAGCACTTGAAATAGGCGGAAATACCAGTGGTACCATCAATTTGCTAGCTGAAAATGATCTTGCTATTTTCAAGCAGCTTTATGATTTTGATTTAAATATAATCGATAAGGTTCTGGGAATCAATTGTCTGTGTCATATATCCGACTTCAATAATTCCGGCAACCCCAGGGCGGCACATGCTCCTGCCATAAGAACCGCATTAAGAAATCTGACCCTGGGTCTTCATTCTGCAGCTGACACCTATAGTTTTCAAAAATGTATAACTGAATTCTACAGACAGTTCGGTGTGGGTAAATTCGCCATGTACAAAGCCTTCAAGGTATATGCCGGCAGTAATAACGTTGAGATTA
>JAQSXC010000082.1 GCA_029266335.1 Eubacterium sp.
ATAAATGAACATGTTGGAGACAGGGATTTGTCAGTTGAGTTACTGGCAGAAAAATTCCATATTAGTCCGTCTTATTTCAGCAAGCTGTTTAATAACTATACAAAGAAAACTTTTCCCGACTATGTTAATTGTTTACGGCTTCAGAATGCTGCAGATTTACTTTTAAGCAACAAGAATCTGGACATTAATGAAATATCTGCCCGGGTTGGCTTCAACAGCAGCTCATATTTTGCAGCAGCCTTCAAGAAAAAGTATGGTATGTCACCCTCCAAATTCAGAATTAATCACTGGCTTAATAGTTAGTAAAAATGTTTTTTGATAAAAATGCTTAAAGTTAATAGTTGAAAATACTTTAGAAACCATAGCTTTTATAAGTTTGACTGTTTTTATTATTTACTTTCCGGGACCCCGAAATTACAATCTCAACTATAGTCCAGCCCGAAGAAAACGGTGTCCGGAAACTAAATAATGTAAAGAAAGGAGGACTTATATTGAAATCAAACGTAAGCAAACGTTCTTTCAAAAGTGCTGTAAGAGAAGATGGTATTCTGTATATTTTAGCCTTGCCCGGTGTATTGGCTTTGATTGCCTTTTCATATCTGCCTATGGCGGGTACCGTTCTGGTTTTTAAAGACTATCATTTTAAAGGCGGAATTTTTAAAAGTCCATGGGCGGATCCGATTTATAAGAATTTTCAGTTCTTCTTTAATAATTTTGAAACTGCCATGCGTGCCACCAGGAATACTATTATGTTTAACCTGCTGTTTTTTATTTTTGGAACCCTGGTAGCCATAACCATAGCCATAATGCTGAATGAGATTAAAAACAGACAGTTCATTAAAGTAAGTCAGAGTGTGATGTTTTTTCCTTATTTTATGTCCTGGATGGTTATTGGCTCCATACTGTATGCAATATTGAACACTGAAACAGGTTTTCTGAATGGTGTTTTAAAATCGCTGACGGGCGGAACCTACGATTTTTATTCAAAACCGCTGGTCTGGATACCTGTCATTGTTATAGTAAGCATATGGCAGAGCTCCGGGTATACATCAATTATTTATTATGGTGTGTTGACCGGCTTTGACACTGCAATGTATGAAGCTGCTGAAGTAGATGGGGCCGGTAAATGGCAGCAGATTATTAAAATTACTCTTCCATTGCTGAGACCTACAGTTATAATAATGTTCTTACTGTCGGTAGGAAATATGCTGCGAGGTAATCTTAACATGATTATCGGCTTAACAAACTTAAACCCCATACTTTTTCCTACAACCGACCTTATAGATGTCTTTGTGTATCGGAGTGGTGTAAAAAATGGTGAAATGGCGTTTGCCTCAGCAATTTCCTTATATCAGTCGGTGTTTGGTTTTATCTTTGTTGTATTGTCTAACAAAATAGCAAGTTGGTACGATAAAGACTCTACGTTATTTTAAAGGAGGTGGAGAGATTGACAAAAACAGCCACTAAAGCAGATAAGTTCACTATGATAGTATTCTACGTATTTTTATCCCTGGTCACTTTATTCTGCATATTGCCAATAATATTAGCCATATCGGGTTCATTTTCCAATGAAACCTCAATTACTTTGAAAGGTTTCTCCATACTGCCTAGAGATTTTTCATTTGATACCTATAAATATATTTTTGAAAATCAGGGCTATATGATAGGTAATGCCTATAAGGTTACCATACTGGTCACTGTGCTGGGGACCTTATTATCAGTCTGTATCACAACCAGTTATGCGTACGTTGTATCTGTAAAGGATTTTAAGCATGCAAATAAACTGGCTTTCTTTGCGTATTTCACTATGCTTTTTAACGGAGGAATGCTGCCCTGGTACCTGGTATGTACCCAGTATCTGGGGCTTAAGGACTCTTTGCAGGCTTTAATTCTTCCATATTCCATCAACGTATTTTATATGTATTTACAGCGTAACTTTTTCAAGGGTTTGCCGTATGAACTGACAGAAAGTGCAAAGATTGACGGGGCAGGTCATTTCAGAATCTTTATACAAATCATGCTTCCATTATCAAAAGCAGGGATTGTAACAATTACACTGTTTTATGCTTTACAGTTCTGGAATGATTTCTATTTGCCGCTGATGCTTATTAATGACACAGAGCTTTATTCGATGCAATATATTCTTTATAAAATGATGTCAAACATTCAATACCTTGCTGCCAATCCAAGCGGGAACTATTCAAGTCACATAATACTTCCTGCTCAGACCATCAAAATGGCTATAACATGTATAGCAATCGGACCTATTGTGTTGGTGTATCCCTTCGTTCAGAAATATTTTGTCAAGGGAGTTACAATAGGAGCCATAAAAGGATAGTTAAAATTAATTTTCAGGAGGAAAGAATAATGAATAGGATCAAAAATGTTCTTATATTGTTACTTGTGTGTACCATTTCACTCGGTATATTTGCAGGCTGCGGAGGCGGCGGGAAAGAGAAGGCCGAAACTTCCGGCAGCAGTCAGGCCGAAAAAAGCGAGCCTACTGATGCAACCATAGTATTTTACGGTGAAAACTCCAAGAGAATGGAGGAGTTTTCAAAAAAGGAATTACATGACAAAGTACTGGAAGCTATAAATGTAAACTTGAATGTTCAGTACCTGCCCTGGTCTGAGTATGCAACAGGTAAAACAGAATTGATGCTGTCATCAGGAGAGAAATTTACTACATACACTGATACTGCATTTATGTCAAAATGTGTTTCCAAGGGCTATTATGCCGACCTGACTCAAGCTGCAGAAAAGTATGCAGGAAACCTGAAAAAATACTGCGGCGGTGAAGATGCATTCAATATATGGAAAGTAAACGGAAAGCTGTACGGGCTTACTTTTGGAAATAAACCTAACGCGGGAGAAAATTACTTGTTGATTACAAGACAGGATATTCTCGAAGAAGTGGGAATGAAAGAACTTAAAACCATGGAGGATGTCGAGAAATTCTATGATTTGGCAATAAAAAAACATCCTGATTTTATTGGCTTTTCCCGCGGTTTTACCACAAACCTTTTTAATGGTGCCATTGCATCTGAAATGAATGTCTTCCGTCCAAACAACTTTATTATGACGGACGGAAATAAACCGGATGATCCGACAATGTATAACTATTATGCATCTGAAGAATACAGGCAGGCCGGTGAAATCTCAAGAAGATGGCAGCAAAAGGGTATAATTCCGAGTTATGCACTATCAAATCCATCACAGTCGGACTCAGCTTTTTTTGCAGGTAAATCTCTATTTGCTTTGGGCGCAAGCTACAGAGTATTTGAATTCATGGATGTTGTACGTAAGGCTGATCCAAAAGCAGTATTTAAGAATTATTTTATCGGAGACATATCAAAGAAACCTTTAATGTCCAGAGGTTTATATTCTACTGCTTTTGCTGTCAGTGCAAATGTAGAAGGAGCTGAACTGGACGGATATGTTAAACTTATAGATCTTCTCCAGAGCAACCAGGAATGGATCGACTTCATTTTATACGGAGTGAAGGGAAAGGACTACAATATTAAAGAGGATGGAAGTCTGGAAATGATAAATACAGATACACTGGTGGATACATGGCTTCCTGACAACATTAATTTTACAAGATATAAGGACTATATAACAAAAGAGCAGATTGAAACCTATAAGAATTGGAATAACGGCTCAATAGAACAGAAAGATATTGGTTTTGCCTTTGACATGGAGCCTGTTAAAACAGAGTATGCCCAGATGCAGGCAGTGGAACAGGAATATTTACAGCCCATAACCATGGGGTTTGCTGATTACGCTTCCCATATCAAACCTGCTCTAGATAAGTTAAAAGAGGCGGGTATGGATAAGTTCCTTGCTGAATATGAAAAGCAGTTTTCCGAGTTTATAAAGAATAAGAAGTAATCAATATTACTAAACTATTACGCTATCATCTAATATTTTGATAATAAAACAGCTTGACTTTCAAAAAGAACCGGCGGAATACTGATATTCTACAAGAATAAAATCTTGTACTCCTCTGAAGATCAGAATAAACCCGGTTCAAGCTTGAAAGTCAAGCTGTTTTTTCTTTATCATCAATTAAATAAAAGGTCAACGAAGCTTTTATTTGATAATTATATCAATTCCCACCACACCGACAATTTCGCCGGAAGTACTCTTAATCGGCGCTGATACGGTAATACATGGATTTCTGGTTATTGCAGAAATATAAATGGAGGATATAAAATCTTCTCCTTTAATACTGTGTTTGAACCATTCTCTGACATTGGCATTAGCTATTCCTGCCTTGGGAATGGAACAGATAAATCTACCCTTGTGATCGTTTGTCCATGCAGCCTCAACGGCTTCATTTGAGAAAAGCTGTGCCAGTGCAGTGGAAGCTTCATTCAGGCGGGTTCCCAGAGAAGAAATGCTCTCCATATTGTGTTTCTGTTGATGAACGGAAGTACATACATCATCGACTGTCTTGGCAGTTCCGGATATGACATCTTCAACATCTTTGATCTGATTACCCACATTTTGAGCGATTTGAACCTCCTGCTTTGAAAGCCGGCTTATTTGATCCATCATTCCGAAAACGTCATTAAAAGAAGAATCAATTCTTTCAAGATTTGCTTCTATATTCTTTGTAGCAGAGATACCTTCATCAACCCGTAAAGCGTTTTCTCTTGCTACCGAATATACACTTTCAACCTCATTCTGGATTGCTTTTATAAGTGAATTAATGTCTCCCACCGATTTATTGGTATCATCTGCAAGCTTATGTATTTCTGATGCTACCACTGAGAACCCTTTTCCGTGCTCCCCGGCACGTGCCGATTCTATTGTAGCATTTAAAGCCAGCAGCTGTGTTTGCTTTGAAATATTACTAACTGTTTCAAGGATATGTACTATTTCCCGGGAGGTCTTTTGCAAGCTCTCCATATTGGTCAGAGTTTTATTTGAGGACTCATGTATGCCATCAATAGTTTTAACTATCTGCAATATTTCTTCAAGACTAAGTTTGACTGTGTCTTTTGAGATTGAACTCTTGTTGAGCATATCAACTGTAATGGCATCTGCATTATCAAGCAGGTCCATGATGTTTTTGACCTCGGACAGAGTATTTGTAATACTGGAATTGACATGTTCATTGCTGTTAGCCATTTCTCTTACTTCATCATATACGTATTTGGCAAATTCATTGTTTTCATCTATAGTTACTGCAATGCTTTCTGAAACTGAGGATATCTGACTGGATGTAACCTGAACTTCAAAATTAAATCTTTTCAGTTCCTTTTTTAGTTTTGATATTTTGTCGGTATACTGCTTACACTTGTTGGACAATAAGTGCCAGGTCAGGATGGTATATCCAATAAATAGAACTATATTCAGTGCCAATTTAAGGATTACATTCCAGCCCGGAACTGCAACAAGAACCGTAGAGCCTGTGAGAAGAGTACCGGTTGCAATTAGGTAGGAAATGTTTTTCATAAGGGGTTCCTCCATTTAGGTAAAATTATAACGGTGGAATAAAAAACTGTATATATAGGGGAGAGCGTAATTATTACTTAAGGCATGATTAAAAAATAACTTCCCCATTTTAAGACAGATATTTTCCGTCAATACGACCTTGTCGTCAGTTGCAATAAAGCAATTATTGCGCCTTCCTCCGCCTTGTCTTGACGAAAAATATCTCGCCTTAAAAAGGAGTTTTATTATTTAATCATGCCTAAAAGGGCAACGGTGTTCAGCCGTTTTCACCGCCGAAGGCGGTTTGCTGTACACCATTGCCCTTAATATTACTGTGCATATGTTGGGAATGGATATATATCAGCTGGAAGTATAGTTTCCAATTTATCCGCATCAGTTCTTAAAGTTTCCATAGCAGGTACAACAACCTTGCTGAATGCTTCAGCCTGCTTTAATGCACTAGCTTCAGCGCCTGCTTTTTCAAGTGTTTTCTTTAATGCATTTATATTTGAAGCAAAGGAACTTAATACTGGTGAGAGCTCCTTCAATACTGAGGATTGAGCAGCAACCTCAACAGACATTCCGGTAGCTTTTACTGAATTGATGGTATCTGACAATTCCTTGCTGAATTTGAATGCAGCAGGTAATATTTCAGTCTTAGCTACATTGATCATTGTCAATGCTTCAATATTGATAGTCTTTACATAGTTTTCAAGGAGTATTTCATATCTTGATTCAATTTCTGATTTGCTTAATACACTGTGTTTTACGAATACAGCAACATTCTTATCCTTGATAAATGTTGGAATACATTCAACAGTTGACTTCATATTGAGCAAGCCTCTGCTTTCAGCTTCAGAAACCCACTCTTCGGAATAGCCGTTTCCGTTGAATACAATTCTCTTATGAGCCTTAACAGTCTCAGAGAGCAATGTTGCAATAGTTGCTTTCAGATCACTTGCAGCTTCCAGCTGATCGGCAAACTTCTGCAGAGTTTCAGCAACTATTGTATTGAGGACAAAGTTGGCACCTGCAATTGAGGCAGAAGAACCAAGCATTCTGAATTCGAATTTGTTTCCGGTGAATGCAAATGGTGATGTTCTGTTACGGTCTGTTGTATCCTTTGGAAGTTTAGGCAAGCTTGCAACACCTGTTTCAAGAATGTTGTTGTATATCTTACCCTTTGCTTTTCCGTTTTCAAGCTGGTTAAGAATGTCAGTGAGCTGATCGCCGAGGAATATTGATACAATAGCAGGAGGAGCTTCATTGGCACCAAGTCTGTGATCATTTCCGGCAGTAGCAACCGACAAACGTAGTAAATCCTGATAATCATCTACTGACTTAATAACAGCAGCAAGGAAAATAAGGAACTGTACATTGTCATGCGGAGTTGAACCCGGTTCCAAGAGGTTCTGACCGTCATTGGTTGACATTGACCAGTTGTTATGTTTGCCGGAACCATTAACACCTGCAAATGGCTTTTCATGCAACAGGCATGCAAGTCCGTGTCTGACAGCTATTTTCTGCATTAATTCCATAGTTAACTGATTGTGATCGGTAGCTACGTTTGATGTAGTGAATATGGGAGCCAGCTCGTGCTGAGCAGGAGCAACTTCGTTATGCTTTGTTTTAGCTGAAATACCAAGTTTCCAGAGCTCTACATCAAGATCCTTCATGTATGCCGATACTCTATCCTTGATATTACCAAAATAGTGGTCTTCCAGTTCCTGGCCCTTGGGAGGCTTAACTCCGAACAGAGTTCTTCCTGTGAATATTAAGTCTTTACGTTTTTTGTACAGTTCTCTGTCAACCAGGAAGTATTCCTGTTCTGGTCCAACTGTAGTTGTAACTCTTGTAGCGGTAGTGTTGCCTAAAACTTTCAAAATTCTTAGAGCCTGTTTGTTGAGAGCTTCCATTGAACGGAGCAAAGGAGTCTTCTTGTCAAGAACTTCTCCGGTATATGAGCAGAATGCAGTTGGGATATAGAGAGTGCCGTCTTTTACAAATGCCGGTGAAGTACAATCCCAAGCAGTATAGCCTCTTGCTTCATAAGTTGCTCTGAGTCCGCCTGAAGGGAAAGAAGATGCATCGGGTTCACCTTTAATAAGTTCTTTTCCGGAGAATTCCAATATTACTTTTCCATCTGCAGTAGGAGAAATAAATGCATCATGCTTTTCAGCAGTGATACCGGTCATTGGGTGGAACCAGTGGGTAAAGTGGGTTGCACCTTTTTCAATTGCCCAATCTTTCATAACACTTGCTACTACTTCAGCAGCTGACTCATCAAGAGCCAAACCCAGATCAATAGTCTTTTTCAAAGACTTATAAGTTGCCTTTGGGAGACGTTCCCTCATAGTTGCGTCATTAAAAACGCTGCTTCCAAAAATTTCAGTTACGTTTGCCATAATAACCCTCCTTGATAAATAAATTTAATTAAATTTGGTTTTATATAAAGGATCTAATAAATAACATCAAAAAATATTTTTATTACTTATTATCCTTAAAAAAAGGCGCTCCACTCCCTTGTTAAAAACTTGGAGTGAAACGCCTTTGTTTCACGATACATTCAGTTGTTCAGACAGGTTATTTACCTTCTTTAAGCTTGTTCAGCTGGCTTCTTAAAACATCTTGAACAATTTTAGGATTTCCTCTTCCGGCTAATGCTCTTGAACACTGTCCCATAAGGAATCCAAAGGTTTTTTCCTTGCCTTCCAGATACTCGGCTACGGCCTTTTCATTATTTGCGAGAATTTCTTTTACTGTAGCTTCAACCTCGCCGGTATCATTTATTATCTTATAGCCTTTTTCAGCAACAATGGCTTCAGGCTCCTTGACCGTTTCAAACATTTCAGCAAGCACTTTTTTTGCATTGGCTGCCGTGATTTCTTCATTTTCAACCATCTTTATGAGCCGGCCCAGCACATTTCCTCCAAAGGGAATATCCTCTGCTGAAAGGCCTGTATCATTAAGTCTTCTAAGAACTTCAACTATTATAAAGTTTGCTGCTGCCTTTGGATTTGCACATTCCTGAGCAGTAGTTTCAAAGAAATTCGAGAGACTGACGGAACTAAGCAGCAGGTTTGTATCAGCTTCACTCAACCCAAACAGGGCAGTATATTTTTCAAACCTCTTGTTGGGAAGCTCAGGCAAGGACTGACGAAGAGCTTCGATATCTTCTGTTTTAAAGCTTATTGGCACAACGTCAGGTTCTGGGAAGTATCTGTAGTCATGAGCATCTTCCTTGCTTCTCATGGTTTTGCTTTCACCTTTATTATCATCCCACCGTCTGGTTTCCTGCGTAATCCTGATACCTTCTTCCAAAAGCTCTGTCTGCCTTTGAATTTCAGCGTCTATTGATCTTGCAATACCTCTGATGGAGTTGATGTTTTTCATTTCGGTTCTTGTTCCCAGTTCATCAGTTCCAACCGGTCTGATCGAAACATTGACGTCTGCTCTCATGGAACCTTCTTCCATACGGCAGTCGGACACTCCTGAGTAGAGAAGCATCAGGCGTACTTTTTCTACAAACTCTCGAGCTTCCTCTGAGGAAGACAGGTCGGGTTTTGTTACTATTTCAATAAGCGGAACTCCACACCTGTTATAATCTGCAAGACTATATCTGTCAAAGCTGTCATGCAAAAGTTTTCCTGCATCTTCTTCAAGATGGATTCTTTCAATTCTGATAAATTTTTCACCCTCGGGAGTATTAATAGTCAATCCGCCATTCTTGCATATGGGCAGATCAAACTGTGAAATCTGGTATGCCTTTGGAAGATCGGGGTAAAAATAATTTTTTCTATCCAGCTTTGAAAATTCATTTATTTCACAGTTTAAAGCCAGTCCGGCTTTAACTATGTATTCAACAGCTTTTTTATTTAATACCGGCAAGGTACCAGGCATACCGGTACAAACCGGGCAACATCTCGTGTTTGGTTCTCCACCGAAACTAACAGGGCAGTCACAGAATATTTTTGACCTGGTGGATAACTCACAATGTATTTCTAATCCAATAGTTGGAATGTATTTCATCACTTAATTCCTCCCTTCCTTATAGTACAGGTATTCTGAACTCAGGGGCAAAATCAGCCTCAAAAGTTGCAGCTGCTCTGAGTATTTCACGTTCTCCGAGAGGTTTTCCCGTAAAGGACAAACCTATGGGCAAACCGTTTGAGTCATACCCGCAGGGAAGTGATATGGATGGAAGACCTGCAATATTTGCAGAGACTGTATATATATCAGCCAAATACATACTTAACGGATCATCGGAGTTCTGACCCAGTTTAAAAGCAGTCTCAGGTGTAGTAGGATGCAGCACTACGTCATATTTTGAGAAGGCTTCATCAAAGCCTTTGCTTATAAGCGTTCTGAGTTTAAGAGCTTTTTTATAATAAGCATCATAGTAGCCCGAAGCCAGAGCATAGGTTCCAAGCAAAATTCTTCTTTTGACTTCGCGTCCGAAGCCTTCAGCTCTTGATCTTCCCAACATCTCATTATAAGACTTGCAATTTTCGGCCCTATATCCGTACTTAACACCATCATATCTTGAAAGGTTGGAGCTTGCCTCAGCTGATGACATCAGATAGTAGGCAGGTATGGCGTGCTTCAAACTTGGGAGTGAAAACTCTTCAACCTGGGCACCCAGCTTTTCCAAAGTCTCTATGGATTTATACAGGGCATTTCTGATTTCGGTATTCAAACCCTCTGTCAGATATTCTTTGGGTAAGCCGATTTTAAAGCCTTTAATATCACCTGAAACTGAAGAGCTGTATGAAGCTTCAGGCTTATAATTCAGCGATGTGGCATCCTTAGGATCCTGACCGCTTATAGCATCCAGTAGGATAGCACAGTCTTCTACTGTTTTACATATTGGTCCGATCTGATCCAGGGAAGAGGCAAAGGCCACCAGGCCATATCTGGATACCAGTCCGTAAGTTGGTTTCATACCTACAACTCCGCAAAAAGCAGCGGGCTGACGTACTGATCCACCGGTGTCCGAGCCAAGAGATCCAACAGCAAGGGAGGCTGACACTGATGCAGCTGACCCGCCTGAAGAACCTCCGGGAACTCTTGTTAAATCAAAAGGGTTTTTAGTTTTCTTAAATGCTGAATTCTCAGTTGAACCGCCCATGGCAAATTCATCAAGATTTACCTTGCCGAGTATTACGGTGTTTTGCTCATGAAGCTTGCTGACGGCTGTTGCTGTGTAGGGAGGTACAAAATCCTCCAGCATTTTTGATGCGCAGGTGGTTTTTGTGCCTTCTATACAAATATTATCTTTTATGCTTAAAGGAATACCGCACAGAAGGCCGGCATCCCCGCTATCTATTTTCTTTTGTGCTTCAGCAGCCTGCTGCAATGCATCTTCCTCACAAATGGAGAGGTATGCTTCAACTTTACTATCAATAGTTTTTATTCTATCTAAATATGTTTTTGTAAGCTCAACAGCGCTGATTTCTTTGGAATCCAGAAGAGTCCTGGCTTCCTTTATAGTCAATCTGGTAATATCCATTTTATCCTCCTATTCAATCATCTTTGGAATGGCAAAACAATTATCCATTGCGTGCCTGGAATTAGAAAGAATTTTTTCTGTATTAAATGGATTACCGGGGGTGTCTTCTCTCATATTATTTGTAATTCGTGATATATGCTCGGTCGCATCAATACTATCTGTATCAATGTCTTTAATTGTATCCATTAAGCCGATGATATCCTGCATATCTTCAGCTAATGATTGCATCTCAGCGTCATCCAACGAGAGTTTTGCCAAACCGGCTATATATTCAATGTAATCATTTGAATCAGCCATATAATCCTCCGATATAATGTATTTGTTTCTTGTATTATAATATAGCAGGCAACAATTTGCCTTCTTAAAATTAGAATATTATTAGTATTATACCAAAAAAATAAAAAAAGCTGTACCAACCAAATAAAAATTTGGTGACACAGCGCCTTTGCTGTATTAATTCAATAATTTACAATCATTATAATATACGTCCTGCAAAAAATCAATACTTTTTATAAAAAGATTTTAAGAGCGAATAACTTGATTACAAACAGGTATATATGAAGGTACATGAAATTTGATACGCAAAATCTTTGTCCATTTGAAAGTGAATTTTGCAGGATTTGAAATATTAAATTGCAAAAAAATACTTGACTGGGTTAAAATTTATTAGTAAAATAGTTTTAGCAGTTCCCAAAAAACGTTAATAGTGTTAAAGGCAAGGTGAACAATGGCGTTCTCATATAACTCCGGTGGAGATTTGTGAGGAACGCTTTTTTATTACTGGATATGAAACTAATTATAAATCTAAAAATTGATTTTGCCTAATATTATTATAAGAGCTGTAAATAATATCTTATATAATGAAGTGTTATATACACACAATAATTAATTGTGTAAAATATAAATTAATAAAATCTAAAGGAAAGAGGTGGGGAAATTGGCTACTAAAAATGATCTTTTAAAATTTATAGAACAGAACGATGTAAAGTTTATTAGACTTCAATTTACAGATATTTTTGGCAGGATGAAAAATATTGCCATTACAGAACAGCAACTGGAAAAGGCTCTGGATGAAGGAGTTATGTTTGATGCTTCTGCTATTGCGGGTTTTTCTGAAGTAGAACAATCTGATATGCTGCTATTCCCTGATCCGGACACATTTTCAATAATACCCTGGAGACCGCAGCATGGAAAGGTTGCAAGATTTATTTGTGACATAAAGAATTATGATGGCTCACAATTCATGGGAGATCCCAGGTATATTTTGAAAAGATCCGCGGCTAAAGCAAAGCAGCTGGGATATACCTTTAATATTGGCGCTGAATGTGAATTTTTCCTTTTCCATACTGATGCGGAAGGAAGGCCGACAACAAAAACTCATGACGCAGCCGGATATTGCGACCTGGCTCCCACTGACCTGGGTGAAAACTGCAGAAGAGAAATATGCATGGTACTTGAAGATATGGGCTTTGAGATTGAAGCCTCACACCATGAGAACGCTGCGGGTCAGCATGAAATCGACTTCAAATATAGTGATGTTATGACAGCCGCAGACAGAATTATGACCTTTAAAACAGTTGTTAAAACAGTGGCTCAGAGAAATGGTCTTCATGCTACCTTTATGCCGAAGCCAATCTATAATTCGTACGGTTCAGGCATGCATATCAACATGTCTCTTTCCCAGAACGGAAAGAATTTGTTTAATGCAGGAGAAAACAGCAGGGATATCTCTGATATTGCCAAAATGTTTGGTGCAGGAATACTGCAGCATGCGAAAAGTATTACGGCAGTGGCAAATCCTCTTGTCAATTCCTATAAAAGGTTTGTTCCGGGTTTTGAGGCTCCGGTTCATATAGCCTGGTCACATATGAACAGAAGCTTGCTGCTCAGAATACCTGCTCCAAAAGGGGAAGCTACAAGAATGGAATTAAGAAGTCCAGATCCATCCTGTAATCCGTATCTCACACTTGCACTTCTGTTGGAGGCCGGGTTGGACGGTTTGCAGAACAAGCTCGCAATACCAGCACCTTTTGATATTAATACTTATAACCTTTCGCCTGAACAGGAAAGAGAGCTTGGTATACAAAGGCTGCCTTCAAACCTTTCTTTGGCACTGGAGGAAATGAAAAAGGACCCTTATGTTAAAGAAGTTTTGGGAGAACACATATTTACAAGATACATTTCAGCTAAGGAAGCAGAGTGGACCGCATACAATAATATTGTTCATGCCTGGGAGATAGACAATTACCTCACTGCATATTAATCAAGATTCCGCTGCTGTGCAGCAACACAAAAAGTTAAAAAAGACCCGTGCGGCTTTTTTAGGCGTGAAATATAAGAATAAAAACCACGCTTTTCCCGCTCAAATGGAGGTGATTGCCAGTGAGTGCAGGAGGGATTCTTATAGTATGCAGTAAACCCGAATTAATAAAGGAACTACGAACCCTCATGCTTCAACAGGGATATACGGCGGCAGAGTACTCAGTGTCTGCAAATGAAGCGAGACGTAAACTGGATTTTTTTGAACCTGAATTAATATTGATAAACGCTCCATTGCAGGATGAATTAGGTATAGATCTTGTTTTAGATATAGCGGACAAAACTGATGCAGGCATAATAATATTAGCCAAGCATGAGCATCTGGAGGAAATGCAATACAAACTTGAAAAAGTCGGTGCATTAATTCTCCCAAAACCTATTAATAAAACAACACTACTGCAAACAGCCAGATTTGCTGCCCAATCCCGAAAGTCACTCAAAGGATTAAAGCTTCAGAATGATGACCTGGAAAAACGTATTAATGACAGAAAGGTTATTGAGAAGGCTAAATGGATCCTGGTTGATAAGATGAATATGACTGAACCCCAGGCTCACAGATACATTCAAAAAAGAGCTATGGATACAAGAATATCTCAAATCAAGGTGGCTGAAGAAATAATATCAAGTTTCTGAATATAATTCAAATAAATGACTTGATTATTATTGGGACTCGTGATATACTTATTGCATATTATAAATTAATAACTTTCAGCAAAGAGGCTGCTAGTAAATCATTGTTCGTTATAGTGATTTATTGAGCGGCTTTTATATTTTAAAGTTTATTTAAACTTTTAGCAATTTTCTGTTTTACTTTTTAAATTTCGTAAATAAATACTTTCTCACAATGGCGTGTTATTAAGGATTCATCCCTTCAGGGATATAATCCCCATAACATGCTTTTCTTTTTTACGAAATTAATCTTTTTCTAAAAATTTAATAACACGGAGGGGTTAACTATGGAAGCAATTAACACAGGGGATACAGCTTTTGTGCTGATCTCGGCAGCGCTTGTATTATTCATGACACCAGGTTTAGCATTGTTTTATGGGGGTATGGTAAAACGTAAGAATGTATTAAGTACTATAATGGCATCATTCTTTGTTTGTGGTCTTGCATCTGTACTTTGGGTTCTTATCGGATATTCGCTTTCTTTTGGAAAAGACATTGGGGGTATCATTGGTAATTTCGACTGGGTACTTTTCAACAATGTTGGTGGTGCACCAAATGCAGATTACGCTCCAACAATTCCACATACTCTTTTTGCAGCATTTCAAATGATGTTTGCAATCATTACACCGGCTCTTATTACCGGTTCATTAGTTGAAAGAATGAAATTCTCAGCACTTTTTGCATTTATCGGACTATGGTCCCTGATTGTTTATTATCCGCTGGCTCATATGGTTTGGGGTGTGGGTGGATTTATCAGAGGTCTGGGTGCAATTGACTTTGCCGGAGGTAACGTTGTTCATATCAGTTCCGGTGTGTCAGGTTTGGTAGCTTGTATTATTCTTGGCAAGAGAAAAGGTTATGGTGTAACTTCTCATCAGCCTCATAATATTCCTTTGGTATTTATCGGTGCTGCAATACTCTGGTTCGGCTGGTTCGGCTTTAATGCCGGAAGTGCTTTAGGCAGCGGAGAACTTGCAGTTCATGCACTTATAACAACTAACACTTCAGCAGCTACAGCGTTACTTTCATGGATGCTGGTTGAAAAAATCACAAGAGGAAAGCCTACTTTATTGGGTGCGGCAACAGGTGCTGTTGTTGGTCTGGTAGCAATAACCCCGGGCGCAGGTTTTGTTCCCATATGGGCATCATTAATAATTGGAGCATTGGTAAGCCCTATATGCTATTATGCTATGAGTGTTATTAAGCCTAAGCTTGGATATGATGATGCACTGGATGCTTTTGGATGCCATGGTATCGGCGGAATATGGGGTGGAATAGCAACAGGTTTGTTTGCCAGCAGCAAGGTAAATTCAGCTTTAACCGATAATGGTCTTGTATTCGGAGAAACAAAATTAATTGTAGCTCAAATATTAGCTATATTGATAACAATTGCATTTGCAGTAGTAGGTACAACAATTATCATGTTTGTTCTTAAAGCAATAATGAAAGATTTGAGAGTCACTTCAAGAGAGGAATCTGAAGGACTTGACGTCGCTCAGCACGGTGAATCAGCATATCCTTCATTTACAGGTATGGATTGATTTTTGAAAGCTGATTTAAAATTAGAATGGAGGATAAACTATGAAAAAAATAGAAGCTATAATCAGACCATCCAAGCTTGAGGAATTGAAAGATGTATTACTTTCGGCAGGAATGGACGGAATAACCATATCACAGGTAATGGGTGCCGGAAAACAGCTGGGTTGGAAGGAATACTACAGAGGTCAGGAAGTTTCACTTAATGTACTGCCAAAGGTAAAACTTGAGCTTGTTTGTACAGATGAAAAGGTTGACCTGATAACAGAGGCAATAATTGCTCATTCTCAAACCGGAGAGGTTGGGGACGGAAAGATATTTATTTCCGACATACAGGATTGTATCAGAATCCGTACCAGAGAGAGAGGAAATGCAGCTATATAAGATTTTTTTTAAAATCAAAAATGATTTTTTTTAGATATTAAAATAGATATAGAGAGAAAAATAATAAAGGGATTTATCGACTCGAAAATGATATAAATATAAAACATGAAGAGTAAGATATAAAAATGCTGTTTCTGCCGGCGAGGGGCAGAAACAGCATTTTTATTTGCATTAGTGCTTTTATTTACTTTTTCATTGTAATAATAACTTCTCTCAATACCTTGCAGGCAAGGGCAGTGGATGCACCGCTGTGATCATAATGAGGTGACAGTTCAACAATATCTGCACCCACAATGTTGAGACCCGAAACAGTCTTAAGAGCGTTGATCAATTCCAGAAAACAGACACCTCCTGCTTCGGGAGTACCTGTTCCCGGAAAGTTTGAAGGATCAAGCACATCCAGATCAATTGTAAGGTAAACAGGTGAACTGCCTATTTCTTCGACTGCTGTTTCCAGTGTAGCGAAATTATGCAGGCACATTGAAGTATGTCCTTCTTTTGACCAGTAAAACTCTTCGCGGGTACCGCTTCTGATACCGAACTGCCATATCCTGTTGTCTCCAAGCAGGTCCCAGGCGCGTCTGATTACAGAAGAATGGGAGAGAGCTTCACCCAGGTAGTCTTCTCTCAGGTCGGTATGTGCATCGAAATGAATTATTTTTAGATCAGGATATTTTTTTATTGCCTGTTCTATAACCGGCAGCGAGACAAGATGTTCTCCGCCGATCATTAAGGGCATTTTATTATTGTCAAAAATACAGCCGGCGGTTTCAGAAATCATATTTAATGCTTTTTTAGGTGAACCAAAAGGCAGGTCAAGATCACCGTAGTCGTTTATGGAGTAATCGGTGATATCAGCATCAAAATACGGGCTGTAGGTTTCTATCCCTATGGAATCCATTCTCATTATTGAAGGTGCAAATCTTGTTCCGGGTCTGAAGGTTGTTGTACCGTCATAGGGAGCTCCGAAAACCACAATGTCTGCGGAAGCAAAGTCGCTGTCACAACCGAGAAAGTTTGTAGATAGAGTGTTTTTATTCATTATTGTGAAACCTCCAATTTTTATTTATTTATTTTATCATTAATAATCCAAAATACAATAGTATTCTTTCTGTACGACTTAGTAAAAATTTAGTATACTAATCTTAAAGTATACAATTTGAAACAAAAGGTAAACCTAGCAGAAGAATTATAATTATTGTATTATTTACTTTGGTTTATTTCTGCATACCTTGCAGAATAAGAACCTGGTTAAGATCTGCTTGTGCTTGGCATTTTAGGTGGAGTTTGTGTCAGGCAAGGCAAATTTTCGCAGTAATAATTTGTTTATTGCAAGAAAATTTAACGCGGCATGGCGCAAAATCCGCAAAAATGACGAGTGCAATGAGATCTTAAACAGGCTCTAAGGAGGAATTATGACATTTGTACCTGAAATTGAAGGAAACTTAAGAAAACATATGGTTAAAATTCCTGAGGTAATAAACAGAGCCGGCGGCATAAATATATTTGGCAAAAATATAAAATCACTGATGTTTACCACTGATGTAGCAATAATAAAGAATTGCAATGCCAGCGCAGTTATTGCAGTATATCCGTTTACTCCACAGCCTGTAATAACACACTCCATAATAAGTGCATCCGACATCCCGGTATTCTGTGGGGTGGGTGGGGGTACCACTACCGGCAAACGTGTAATAAATCTCGCAATGGATGCCGAATTTCAGGGAGCTATAGGAGTAGTTGTAAATGCACCTACAAAAAATGAACTGATCAAGTTGTTGTATGCTAAGATTGATATACCTATAGTAGTTACGGTAACCTCAGAAAATACGGACATCCAGGCCAGATTGGATGCCGGTGCTGAAATACTGAATGTATCCTGTGCAGCAAGAACACCTGAAGTTGTAAGAATTATTAGAAAAAAGTTTCCTCAGGTTCCCATTATCGCCACAGGAGGACCAACCAATGAAAGTATTATGGAAACTATAGAGGCCGGAGCAAATACTATTACATATACTCCGCCTACCAGTGCAGAACTTTTTAAACAATTAATGAACAAGTACAGAGAAGATTTCTGAAATGTGAAAAAACGGGGGACAAATGATAAAGCAGATAATTTTTGACCTGGATGGAACATTGGTTGATTCATTGGATGCCTTTATAAAAATCGGAAATGAAATGGCTGAAAAGTATGGGTACAAGCCTGTCAGTCAGGAAAAGATCAAGGAACTCCTGCAGCTCCCTATGAAAAAGAGATTGGCAGCACTAAAAATACCTATCTACAAGCTGCCCAAAATGGGTGTTGAATTGCTAAGCAGCTATAATACTTATGCCGAAGAGGTCAAGCCTGTCAACGGTGTGAAAGAAATGCTGGAAAAGCTTCATACGGCAGGATATGGTCTGAGTATTGTCTCTTCAAATACAGTTCATAATATAAAAGCTTTTTTGGAAATTAACCAAATGCACATGTTTGACAATATTCAGTCCTCAAAGGGTCTGTTTGCAAAGCATGTAACAATAGGGAGACTTATAACCAAACTGGGTGTTAAAAAAGATGAGGTAATCTATATCGGGGATGAGCAGCGAGATGTGGAAGCTTGTAAGAAGATAGGTATTAAAGTAATTTCAGTTCTTTGGGGGTTTGATTCTCTTGAATTGATAGCAAATTCCAAACCTGATTTTATAGCCTTTAAACCTGAAGAAATACTTGAAATAGTAACCACAATTGAATAATAAGTAAGTCAATAAACTAAGTCAATAAACTAAGTCAATATACCAAGTCAATAGTGAACAAGTGAAATCTTGTTAGGTGGCTTTATAATATTTTGGAGGATAAAATGTTACTGGCAGATCAATGGAAAGATTATGAACTAATAGAAACAGGTGACGGAGAAAAGCTTGAGAGATGGGGAGATATCGTACTAAGGAGACCTGATCCTCAAATCATCTGGCCAATTAGAAACAAGAAAATCTGGGAGCGGGCTGATGCTCATTATCATAGAAGTCAGAGTGGCGGAGGTCAGTGGGAATTCAAAAGTAAACTGCCAAAAAGGTGGACTATCGGTTTTGAAGAACTAAAATTCTATATTGAGCCCACAGGGTTTAAGCATACGGGGCTTTTTCCGGAACAAGCCGTTAATTGGAAGTGGATGATAAATAATATTCAGAAAGCTAAAAGGCCAATCAAGGTTTTAAATCTTTTTGCCTACACAGGAGGTGCTACGGTAGCAGCAGCTTACGCAGGTGCTGAGGTCTGCCATGTTGATGCTGCAAAGGGCATGGTTAACTGGGCCAAGGAGAATCTTGCTCTTTCGGGTCTGGCTGACAAGCCTGTAAGGTTTATTACAGATGATTGTATGAAGTTTGTACAGAGAGAAATTCGAAGAGGAAAAAAATATGATGGTGTTATAATGGACCCGCCTTCGTATGGCAGAGGCCCCAACGGGGAAATATGGAAAATAGAGGACTCTCTTTATGATTTTGTCAATCAGTGTATGGGTCTGCTTTCTGATAATCCACTTTTCTTCCTTATAAATTCATATACAACAGGTTTTTCTCCGACAGTTCTCAGTAATATTTTGAAACAAACTGTAGGCATCAGCTATAAAGGTGTTCACAGCTGTGGTGAAGTCGGACTGCCTGTGAGCCAGTCCGGAATGGTACTTCCATGTGGTATATATGGAAGGTGGGAAAATTCTTGAAGATAACAGTCATATACGAGGATAACCATTTGCTGGTGGTTGAAAAACCCGTAAATATTCCGGTCCAGGCCGACAATACTAAGGATACGGATTTACTTACCTTATTAAAGCAATATATCAAGGAAAAATACAACAAGCCCGGTGAAGTTTATTTAGGGCTTGTTCATAGATTGGACAGACCTGTCGGTGGAATAATGGTTTTTGCCCGGACTTCAAAAGCAGCCGGGCGGCTGTCCGATCAAATAAGGACAAGAACTTTCAAAAAGACCTATCTTGCAGTAGTCAGGGGTATTCCTCAAAAACAGAAAGCAACTCTTAAAGATTATCTGTTAAAAAATGAAATAACAAATATGGTTACTGTAGTCAGGGAAGGTACAAAAGATGCAAAGGAAGCCATACTTGACTACGAAGTCTTAAAGTCGGAGGGGGAATTATGCCTGCTGAGAATTAAGCTTCATACAGGTAGGCCTCATCAGATAAGAGTTCAGCTTTCCAATGCAGGCTATACTCTTTTTGGTGATCAGAGATATGGTTCCCACGTTAACAAACCCGGACAGCAAATAGCATTGTGGGCTCATGAAGTATCTTTTGAACACCCTACAAAAAAAGAAATGGTTACATTCGGATGTGATGTACCAAAAACCGAACCATGGCTGTTATTTTAAATATTATATGCAATATCATAAATTAATTATATAATATAGATATGAAAGTTTAGTTTATTTTGAAAGGGGGTAAAAATGCTAAGACATAAAAGACTTATAATTGTTTTTATTATTTTTTGTTTATTGTTTCAATTGATACCCCAGTCTATAGCTTATTCTGACCATAAACAGAATAATTCTGATGATGAAATTGTTATTTTTAAAATTGTTTCAATAAGGAACAGTTTATTGTGTCCCCTAAGGGAAAATTTTAAATCCATAAATTATTTAACTAATTCTAAAAATGATCACGTGGAGTTAAATAATAAACCTGGTATGGACTATACTTTTGCTGACATTTTATCGAATAACAATCCTTTTGACTATCGTAAAAGTATCAGACAGGGTATTCCACTTTATTTTAATGGGAGTAAGTATAAAAATAACTACCTTGTTGGCTAAATTTGCTCACGGGGGTGATATCTTTGGATACAACATTGATTGTTGTAATAATTTTTATACTGATTTTTTGTATAGGAGGCCCATTACTTGGCCACTATGCATCGGTGAAAAGTGAAAATTCCGAAAAAGATTCTAATAATAACAAATAATTAGGTTTATAAGTCAATATGGATATAGGCATTTTGCAGTTTGCATTTTGTCTATACCATATTGCCATATTATTTTAATTTTGAGGAACTCATAAATGTACAACCAATAAAGTGAGGTGGAAGGATGACAAGAAATAATCAGATCAAAAGAGAGATAAAAAGATACATATTCCTTTTTATAGGGTCAATATTGGCTGCCGTCGGACTGGAGATATTTCTGATTCCAAATAATATAATTGACGGAGGAATTGTTGGTGTATCAATAATAGCAAGTTATTTGACAAAGCTTCCATTAAGTATATTTATATTTATTTTAAATGTACCGTTTTTATTTCTCGGATATAAACAAATAGGAAAGACCTTTGTTTTTTCCTCCTTGTTTTCAATAATTTCCCTATCAGTTTGGGTATCAGTATTTCATCCCATACCCGGACTGACAAATGATGTTTTGCTGGCAGCTGTTTTCGGAGGTATTGTCCTGGGGATTGGTGTTGGTATTATCATCCGATACGGAGGTTCCCTTGATGGAACCGAAATGGTGGCTATTATAATAAATAAGAAGAAAGCATTTTCGGTTGGCGAAATGGTTATGTTTTTTAACATATTTATTTTAAGCAGTGCAGGTCTGGTATTCGGTTGGGATAGGGCTATGTATTCGCTCATAGCGTACTTTATTGCTTTCAAGGTTATAGATGTAACCATTGAAGGACTTGATGAAGCAAAAGCAGCATTCATAATTTCTGAAAAAGCTGATGAAATAGCTGAAGCCATTACAGCCCGGTTGGGTAGAGGAGTCACTTACATTGATGGTAAGGGCGGATTTTCAAGAAATGAAAAAACAATACTTTATTCAGTGGTAACAAGATTGGAAATATCCAAGCTTAAATCAATTATATATGATAAGGATGAAAATGCATTCGTTACGATAAATGATGTCTCTGACGTAATGGGTGGGAAACATAAGAAAAGAGCTATTCATTAATGTGTTTGATCTGACTTATCAAAATTCGAAATTGTTACATAAGGTATTAAAAAATTCCCCAATTTCCGAAACTTAATTGTCCGGAGATTGGGGAAAGTATTAAGGGTGTTTATAGCACTTTGTCACTTCAATACGTATACTGTGGTGATAACAAAGTACTAATATGCTATACCATGGGAGTACATTGCATTGGCCACTTTTAAGAAACCTGCAATGTTTGCACCGGCAACGAGATTATCCTCAAAGCCATATTCTTTTGCTGCAGAGCTTGCATTCCTATATATATTTACCATAATTTCTTTTAATTTAGCATCAACTTCTTCAAAACTCCAGGAATAGCGCATGCTGTTCTGGCACATTTCCAAAGCGGAAGTAGCTACTCCGCCTGCATTAGCAGCTTTCGCCGGTCCATAAATGATTTTGTTTTTCAGGAAGACTTCAACAGCTTCCGGAGTTGACGGCATATTTGCACCTTCTCCGACAGCATAGCAGCCATTGGCAACCAGCAGTTTGGCAGATGCTTCATCTATTTCATTCTGGGTAGCTGAAGGCAGAGCAATATCACATTTTATGCTCCAAATTCCTGAGCAGCCTTCGGTATATGTAGCATTTGTATGAATATTCACATATTCACTGATACGTTTTCTCTCAACTTCTTTTATTTGCTTAACTGTGTCAAGTTTGATTCCATCAGGATCATATATGTATCCGTTTGAATCGCTTAAAGCTACAACCTTGCCACCTAATTCATGTACTTTCTGAGCAGCATATATTGCGACATTACCTGAACCTGAGACAACAACTGTTGAGCCCTTAAAAGACTTTCCACGGGCTTTTAATGCCTCGTCCATAAAGTAGCAGAGACCGTAGCCTGTAGCTTCGGTTCTGACCAGACTTCCACCCCAGGTGAGTCCTTTACCTGTTAAAACACCAGTGTATTCGTTTCTGAGTCTTTTATATTGGCCATACATGTATCCTATTTCTCTGGCACCGGTTCCAATATCACCTGCAGGAACATCGGTATCAGCACCAATATGCTTTGATAATTCAGTCATAAAACTTTGACAGAATCTCATAACTTCATTGTCGGATTTACCTTTGGGATCAAAATCACTTCCACCTTTACCGCCACCAATAGGAAGGCTTGTCAGTGAGTTTTTGAATATTTGTTCAAAACCAAGGAATTTAAGGATGCTTGTATTTACTGATGGGTGTAGTCTCAAACCGCCCTTATAAGGACCAATTGCACTATTGAACTGAATTCTGATACCACGATTTACATGAACTTTACCTTTGTCATCTACCCACGGTACTCTAAAGATAATCTGTCTTTCAGGTTCTACTATTCTATCGAAAATACCTGCAGCAACCCACTCTGGATGCTTTTCTGCAACCACTTCAAGCGATTCAAGTACTTCTCTGACAGCCTGATGGAATTCCGGTTCCCCAGGATTCCTGCTGATCACCTGTTCCATGACATTTTGTAAAATCTTCATAAAAAAACCCCCCGCCACGATTCAATAATATATTGTTTCATATTGGCGACGAGGAAATTCTTAAAATAGACATAGACCAAATAGAGCCCAAATCAAATTAAAGACTTATTAAACAGCATACCCCATTGTACGCCAAATATTAACTTTTTTAATGAATTATACTATTTTGAT
>JAQSXC010000300.1 GCA_029266335.1 Eubacterium sp.
ATTGCAGGTATACAGGTTGCTATGACAAAAAACATTCTGATAAAAGTGACTGCCATAGCATTGGCACCGCTTCCAATAATCCTGTAAGTGAATACCTCCGCAAACACAAACAGAAGTGCAAAGCTGGCATATATAATAAGATATGCTATTACCATTTTGGGATTGATCTGGAATACCAGAGCTCCGATTATTATGGAAATACTACCGCTTGCAATGGTTTTGAGCAACCCCGGCAGTACCGAGAAAATCACTTTTTGGAAGGAGCTGGCCGGAATAAGGAATACATATGGCTTTTTGAAATCTCTGTGCCAGGAATCATTGAGCGACATTGACAAGGCTCCAAAGCTTACCATGGCCAATACAAAATTGAATTCCAGACCGAAGACCTTTCCAATAGCAACATAAAACAGTCCCATAAATATCTCTCTCATATTGGCTGTAATACTGACCTTTTTATTCTCGAGCATTTGTCTTGAATAAATTGCTGCAGCACCTTCATAATACCTGACAGAGGAAACCCTGTTCTTAAGCTTTGCAACAGAACGTGCATCAGCACTTCCATGCGCTTTGACATCCTCCATCATTTTTTGAAGACTCATGGAGTCCTCGAGAGTTTTTTCATAAAAATCCGCCTTTACATTGTAAAGCGCAACACATAGAAAAGTGTTGGTAAGCACCAGCAGTGAAGCGGCAGGAACAAAACCGGCAATAATGTTTCCGGAAAGGAGGGAACTTATAGCCCATTTGGTCCAGCCGAAAAGAGGAACCCAATTATACCACCAGTGAGTAAAATACTTTTGTCCAGCTGCTTTTATACTTAGTCCGCTGGTAAGCAGAAGCACCAGAAAAGCAATAACAAGAACTCCTACAAAACCAAAGAAAACAAGTTTGGCTTTCTTTTTAAATCCCCGCTTTTCCGTGTCTACAATATATACGTAATAGTATGAAAGATAAATGCAGCCAAACATCAGACTGATCAGTAATAAAACAGCCAGAAACTTAGGTACTGATAAAGCAGGACCCAGGAGATAAGGAAGATAAAAGCACATGAACAAACCTGTCAGAGCTGCTCCGGGAGCAGTTGAAATAAGTATGTATGCCAAAACAGACCTTCTCTCGAAGGGGCCGGTGAATAAATAAGTTGCGTCGGCCATGGTTAAAATTCCGGTATCCCTTGACAGAAAAGTATTATAGAGAATCAATCCTATCATAAGAACAATTCCGGCCAGAATTGTTTCTGCATGTGCTGTGGGCAGTATTGGCTTATTAATGGAAAAGGCCATAACCATGCTAAAACCCAGGCCTGCTATTCCGAGAATAGTCACTACTGCCGAAACCACACTTGAGAAGGCTCGTTTTATCTTATTAACATAGGCTTTCCGGAGTAAAAACAATAATGCCTGCATTATTCCGCTTCTCCTTCCGTCAATTCAAAGAACATTGTTTTAAGGTCACGTCCCTCAAGCTCATTCCGTGCAATATCACAGATTATTTTACCCTTGTCCATTATATAGGCATGATCCCAGACATCGTTTATGGTATCGATAATATGGGTACTTACCAGAATGCTTTTACCTTCAGACTTAAGCTCTTCAAATATTTTCAGCACCTCATTTATGGCTTTTGGATCAAGTCCGACCAGGGGTTCGTCGAAAAGCACAGCTTTTGGGTCTATCATCAAAGCAATTGCAATACTCAGCTTCTGAGTCATGCCTTTCGATAATTCCCTGACATACTTATCCTTTTTATCATAAATCTCAAGGCGCTCAAATATGCCTTTGATTTTTTGTTCCCAGCCGTCATTGAGCTTATATGCCTTGGCTATAAACTGCGCATGCTCCCAGGGTGTCAGGAAATCATACAAGGCAGGCGTTTCTGGAATATATCCGAATATTTTCTTTGCTTCAACGGTTTTATTCTGATACTGGCATATAGTTACTTCACCCTCAAATTTCAGCAGTCCTGCAATACTCTTTATGGTTGTTGATTTCCCTGCTCCGTTGGGGCCAAGAAGTATGGTGATTTCTCCCGGCTTGGCCGTGAGAGATATGCCGTCTACTGCCTTGAAGTTTTTATAGCTTTTTATCAGATTAGTAATCGTTATCATGCTACCTCCACGTAATTAACGTTATTTTACAGGTTAACGGCTGAGTACATAAAATATTTCCTCATTTGAACAGCCGTACTTTCTCATTGGCTCAACAATGTCCTTATTAAAATCAGGAATATACGCCTTCAGTGAGGTAAAGCAGCCCTCCAGCCTGTACTCCCCCATTGCTGCAGGAACAAACACAGTTTCACTGGCCTTAAAATCAACTGTCGCATTTTCCGACTTTATATTTCCCTGACCTTCCAGGCATATAAATATGAAGAATTTGCTTCCGTCTGTTGCTTCAACAAGGCTTCCATTCACATCATATTTTTCACAGGCAAAAAATTTGTTGGCCAAAAATACTGTCTTTGTGGAGCTGTCATTAATTTTGATTTTTACTCCCTTTGTTTTTACTTCTCTGTTTTCCAACGAAAAGTCGGTAACATCAAGTGCCTTATCAAGGTGCAGAGGACGTCCGACACCCTTGCTGTCCACTCTGTTGTAATCAAACACCCGGTATGTGGTATCAGAAGTCTGCTGTATTTCAGCTATCACTATACCGGCGCCAATTGCATGAAGCAGGCCGGCAGGGATATTTATTACATCTCCGGGCCGTACCTCTACCTCAAGCAGACACTCTTCTATATGGTTCTCCTTGATGGCACGGGCAAACACTTCTCTGGTCACACCCGGTTTAAGGCCTGCAACCAGTCTGGCGCCGGGTTGTGCATCCATGACATACCACATCTCGTTTTTACCAAGGCCACCCTCATATACCGCAGCATAATTGTCATCCGGATGTACCTGTACAGAAAGCTTGTCATTGGCGTCAATAAACTTTATAAGCAGGGGGATTTCCTGACAATCGGCAGGAAATTTTTTCCCAAGGATATTTTGCGGATCTGCTTTAACTATGTCAGGAAGGGTCTTACCTGCCAGTTCACCATTTGCTGCGATACTTACTCCGTTTTTATGGCAGGACAGTTCCCAGCTTTCAGCCAGAATGCCCTCAGGGAGCTCACGGTCAAACTTTTCAAAATAACGTCCCCCCCAGATATAATCTTTATAAACAGGTTTGAATTTAATCGGATAATACATGAAATCAGCCTCCCACCACTACAGAAAAATACTGTCACGTGGATTTTTGTATATAGTTTGTTGTATTCTTATTGTAATCCATTTTCCGCATATATCAAATGCCAAATGAAGTTTCATTTGGCATTTGATAATGTGTGAATATTACATTTACAATAATATTCTAAATAAGGAAGTCAAGCAATATTAAATTAGTAAATTTATTATTAAGGGATTATTTTTTCAATTTCCTATGTTGTTTTGGTTTTCTCTGATTTTGACATTTCAAACAATTTGCTGATTTTCAGCCTGTCACCGTAGTGCAGAACAGCAAAAGAATAGAGTTTTATTGATATTGTTCCAATAAGCACTATTGTCCCAATCAGTATCAACAGGGATACGGCTATTTCCCATGCCGGTACCTCTGTTGCAATTAGTCTTGAGGGAACCGAAAAAGGTGAAGTAAAAGGTATCAGCGATGCTGCTCTGGCCATTGCACTGTCAGGGATGGCAAAGGTTCCATATGAAAAATAGAAAGCAATTATGGCTATAAAGGACATAGGCATCATTGCAGACTGGATATCCTCAGCCTTGCTGACAGTTGCTCCTACAACAGCATTCATCAATGCATACAGT
>JAQSXC010000083.1 GCA_029266335.1 Eubacterium sp.
GTATTATCATCAACTTTTACATAATCTGCACCTTCAATACCCCAGTTCAGGAGGTTAACAAGGTATTTGTCCTTATGGAGCAGATTAGCAAACATTACTGAACGTGCAGGATCTGTTGCACTTGTTGGAACTGCTAATAATGCACTTACAGCATCACCGGTTGTCATGAATGGCTTGCCCATTGGGAAGTAAACAACTTCTTTACCTGCCTGACGTCCTTCCTGTGCAGCTATACCAGGCTTTCCTGACTGGTTGTAACCAGCTGCCTTACCGGCTTTTACAGCAGTAAATGTCATTTCAGTTGTTGATGAAGCATTTTTATTTATATAACCTGCTTTGAACCATTCGCGCATTAACTTGGCTGCTTCCATAAAGTCGGGCTGTTCAAAGTAGTTAACAACCTTGGCTTCCTTAGCACCTCTTGCTATTGCACCAACCGGACCGCCGAGTATGTCATAAGCATTTGTATCCATCATACCTACCAATGGTGAATCGGCAGATCTTGCCTGAATTGGCACCATACCTGGTTCACCTTTCTTGATCTGTTCAAGGTAAGGAGTCAAATCACTCCAGGTCTTGATCTTATCCGGGGTCATACCATATTTATCTGTAATTTTCTTATCAAAAACCAAACCCTTAACAGCAGCCCATTCCTTATAACCGGTCAAACCGTAGGCTTTACCGTTTATGTAGCCTGCTTCTCTAACATCCTGAGGAACTGTCTGCAGGTACTCCGGAGCATACTGTGGAAGCAGCTCATCCAGAGCTTGAAGTGATCCTCTTGCAACCCATTGTGATTCAAACATCCATGATGCGGTAAATATAAGGTCCATCTTTTCATTTGCCGCCATCATCAGATTTATCTGTCTGTCATAGTTACCCCACTGGATAGGACGATATTCCAAGGTTGCATTGATCTTTTCAGTCAAATATTTGCTTGCTGCTTCGTTAACTGCTGCCAGATTCTTTGGAGTTTCACCCATTGTGAGGAAAAGCAATTTAACAGGTTTTAAAGTCTTCGGATCAATTGCACCTGCTTCTGTAGATGCTGCTGCAGTTGATTCAGCGGCAGTTGTCGATACAGCTGTTGTTTCAGGTGCTGTAGTGCTGGTACTTGAATCTGTTGCAGTTGATGAACTTCCACAACCTGATAAAGCCATTGTGACTGTGAAAGATACCGCTAATAGCAAACTACCAATCTTTCTTTTCATTATATTCCCTCCGTATAAAACTATATTAATAATCAGGCCCTATACCTGTATTATCCCTTTACAGCACCAATAGTCAATCCCTTTACAAAGTATTTTTGGAAGAAAGGATATGCAAAAATTATTGGTCCTACTGCTATAATGGCCATGGCCATTCTTGAGGTTTCCTGGGGAACTGTAGCCAGTGAGGCTGCCGCATTACTGCTCCTGTTCTGGGACAGGAATTGGATATTCAGCAAAATACTCTGCAAAACATACTGAATACTGTAATTCTCAGGCTTTATCTGGAATATCATACTGTTAAACCAGTCATTCCAGTAGGCTAATGTAGAAAACAAACCTATTGTGGCGTACACGGGTTTTGATAACGGTATTACTATCTGCACAAATATCCTGAACTCTCCTGCCCCGTCAATGTTTGCCGCTTCCAAAAGCTCCTGCGGAATGGTGTTTGCAAAAAAGGTTCTCATTATCAAAACGTTGAAGCCATTGAGCAACAAGCCCGGAAGCACCAGTGCCCAAATGCTGTCGCTCAGATGCAGGTAGCTTTTCATAACTATATACCAGGGTACCAGACCGCCGTTGAACAATATGGTAAACACTACAAAGAAAGTGAAGAACTTTCTAAAGGGCAGTGTTTTCCTTGATATGGGATACGCCAGCATGGAGGTTATTGCCATACATACTATTGTTCCAAAAACAGTTGAGAAAATTGTGTTTCCATATGCTCTGAACAATAAATGCGGATCTTTAAATACATAATCGTAAGCGCTCAGTGAAAATTCCTGAGGAAAGAAGGTATAGCCGTATTTTGCAATAGAATCTTCACTTGAGAAGGATATTATTAAAACCAATATTAACGGGATTATTGCAGCTAATGAGCAAAATATGAATATGACATGTATTGCCCAATGAGTCCCTTTGTTTTTCATGTTTAACTCCATTCCGGCATTAGGAAATGAATTACCCCATAACGTAAATGGAGTTAAAATTCAATTCATCGCCCGAGCCATTTATTTTATAGAATTGACTCTCCTAGAATAATGCATTTTCCGGACTGATCTTGCGCACTACCAGATTGGTAGTCAGCACCAAAATAAATCCTACCACTGATTGATAAACTCCTGCTGCTGAGGACATTCCCACATTTCCCATTGTTATAAGACTTGTGTAAACATACGTGTCTATAACATTAGAAACCGGTTGTAGAGTTCCGGACTGCATAGGAAGCTGATAAAAGAGACCAAAATCAGAGTAGAAAATCCTGCCGATTGCAAGAATTGTCATGATTACCATTACAGGTACCAATAAGGGAATTGTTATATATCTGACCTGCTGCCATTTTCTTGCGCCGTCTATGGTAGCTGCCTCATAATACTCCGTGTCGATACCTGTCATAGCCGAAATATAGACTATACTGTTAAAACCGACATTTTTCCAGGCATTGGTTATGATAAAAATGTAGGGCCAGTATTTAGGTTCCAGATACCAATCTATGGGGGCAATCCCGAAAGCATTTAAAATATGTGCGTTGACCAGACCTGAAACGGGATTTAACAATGCGTATACCAGATAAGCTACAATAACCGCTGACAGGAAATATGGGAGCAATACGGCACTTTGATAAAATCTTCTTGCAAAATTACTTCTGACTTCATTCAGTATAATTGCCATTGCTACAGCCAGTACTAAATTTACAATTATGAAGACTGCATTATAAGCCAGCGTGTTCCTGGTCATCACGAATGCGTCTCTTGTAACAAACAAATACTTGAAGTTTTCAAAGCCGGCCCACTCACTTTTTAAAATCCCCAGACCGTAATTATAATTTTTGAAAGCAATTAAAATACCAAACATCGGTAGGTAATTATTAATAAGCAAATAGATAACTCCGGGAAGCATTAAAAGATACAAGACCTTATGCCTTAGAACTGCGTTCCACAAAGCTCGTTTTTTTACTGCTCCAACTGACTTGCGTTCTGCTTTTACAATAGTATTCATTAATAAGATCTCCTGTAAATTCGATTATGGCTGACTGGGTTGGAATCCATGTCTGTATTATATTACTTTTGTAAAAGTTCACTCTACCAACTTGGTGACATCATATATCACAATTGTGACCTCTTTTTTGTTATATGTTTTGTGAAATATAAACAAAAAAGCCGCCGGATTCCTATGAAATCCGGCGGCCAACCTGTCGTTTTGTACTGCTGTATGCCTACCTATGTTATTAAATGGTCTTTCTGGCATAACTGCCTGTATAGTACTTTTTCCTATATTCCTGAGGTGTAAGGTTATAAACCTTTTTAAACATTTTGGCAAAGTATGAGAAGTTATCATAACACAGTTGATTTGCTATGCCGTAAATAGGCATTTCCGATTCCGAAATGAGCACTCTGGCCAGTTTCATACGCTCCTGAAGTATATAATCGGAAAGGGACATACCTGTCTCCTTATGAAAAAGTCTGGACAGATAGGATTCATTGAGATGTACATATTCGGACAGTTCATCCCTTGTCAGCTTCTTGTTAAGATTCTGCTGAATATACCTCTGCAGCTCATAAACAATGCTGTTTTTCTGTCCCCTGGCTTCATCACCGGCAGCTTCTTTACATACTACATCGATTATATTATGCATCCACTGTTTGAACTGCTCGTCTGTACAGGTTATTTCACGACCCTCCATACTTAACTCAAGACTGCCGAGATTGTCCAAAGACAAACCTCTTTTCTTCAGCACAAAAACTGTTGTCTGAAGTATGCTTTGATAGAGTTTCATCAAGGTTCCCCTGTTATCATTGCGGTTTTTGATCCAATCCATGGTCAATGCTGTCAGGCTGTCTACATCAAGCTTATCTCCATTTACCAAAAGACTTTTCCATTGTTCTTCTATGTTATAATACTTTTTAAAACTCTCCATACTCTCCTGATCGTTTCTTTCCTTGATCAGGCGGTCAAAGTTTTTCCGGAGTACATCTTCCATCTCTTCATATATTACCGGCTTCAACAGATAATCACAGCTGCCCAGCTGAAGCGCTCTCCTGACATAATTAAAATCGGTATGGCAGGTTAAAAAAACCGCTTCCAGTTCAGGGTAACTGGTTTTAGCCCATTCCAAAAGCTCCAGTCCGTTTTCCTCAGGCATATTTATATCGCAAATAATAAGGTCAATGGGGTTATTCTCAAGTATTGCTTTTGCCTCTCTGGCATGGTAAGCCTCAAAAACCTCCGAAACATCAAGCTTTCCCCAGTTAATACCATCCACGATCCCCTTTACCGCATATATTTCATCATCAATGACTAATACACGAAACATATTAACCTCCAGCCGCATAGCGGCATAAAATTGTTATGTAATTTGTTCACTCCCCTACAGCTATAAGGCGAATAAAGGAGGTTACCCGGCCAACCCCTATTCCGATACAGGTAATTCCAGCTCCACCATTGCACCGCCTTCGGGCTTGTTGCTGAAGTAAAGCTTTACTTCAGAGTGGTAATATAATTGACATCGCCGTTGAACATTCCATATGCCAATATGGCTGTCAAAATCCTTATTAAAATAATTTTCCGACTGAAGGTCGAAAATTATCTCCGGCGAAAATCCTCTTCCATTGTCTTCAATTTTAACTGAGATATATTTACCTCTTTCGTTTGACATGGAATTGACCTGAACATTTACGTAAAATGGAACATCCTCTCTGTAGCAAAAGCCGTGTTCCATACTGTTCTCTACAAATGGCTGCAGAATGAAAGCGGGAACCGAAACCGAACCAAGCTCCTCCTCTATTTCAACTCTGTAATCAAAGGCTTTCGGAAAACGTATTTTCTGAATACTCAGATAATTACTTATATGTTCCAATTCTTCAGATAATGTAACAAGAGTGCGGTTTGTACGCATCATAAATCTCAGATGCCGGACCATATGCAGAGTCAATTGCTTAACCAGTTCGGTGTCCTTCACCTGTGCCAGGGAGTATACCAGATTCAGGCAATTGGCAAAGAAATGAGGATATATCTGTGCCTGCAGCTCCTTCATTTCGGCCTTCTGTACCCTCAGCTGCTCTTCATAAATGCCTGCTTTGAGGTACTGAACCTCATGAGCCATATTATTAAAGGCATCATTTATTGTGTTGAATTCCTGCAAATGTGAGGGTTCAATCCTGGCAGTCAAATCTCCTGCCTGGATCTTTCCCATTCCCCGGAGCAGCTTTTTTACAGGATGAGCAATAGCCCTTTGCAGGTACAGTAAAAATATTGCCAGAAAGATAGCTGCTACAAAGGGCGTAACATAAACTACACTCTGGAAAACCGTGAGCTTTTCAACAAGTGCATTTACAGGGAGAACTACCACCAGATACAGATCGGATACTTCGGAATGGATACTGACCGCCATTGAATCCGAGCCGTCTTCAACATTTTTTATGATGGTATAAAGCTTTGTATTCTGTGTCAAAGCCTTTTTCAGCAAATCCGGCCTGTAGGTTTTCAAAGGATGGGCAGATGTATTGGCAGTCAGCATCTGTCCTTCTGTGGAGGCAAACATTACTTGGGAATTGTCGCTGAATTCCAGAAACCTTATTGGCTGCAGCAGCTCCTCAAGATTTACCCATACACCGATATATGTGCCAAAGCCGGTATCAGTGAGCTTAAGCAGAAAATATTTGCCATCCATGCTGAAAAGCTGCCATTTGGATATACATTTCTGACGTGTATCATTGTTTTTAAGCAAACTTTCAAGCTTTGAATTTATTTTTTCAAAATCACTTTCTTTTTTAGGAGCGATGATTACTTCCTCAGATATTTTGTATAGGAATATGGCATTGGCATAAGAATATTCCATTACATCTCTTTTTAGTTTGTCCAGTAATCTCAGATTTGCAACTATGTCATCTTCTGTAGTAGTTTTACCCTGATTGATATAAATGATGTTTTGGTCCTGATAAGCCATACTGTGAAGATATTTTGCCATATCATTAAGTACATTATCAACCTGATTGCTGTGAATCTGTACAATACTTTGATTTGATGCGGCCACCTGATTACAGACTACCTTCATTGCATACCAATTATTAAAAATAAGTAAAAGGAGAAGAGGAACTGTAATAAGGCCGAAGCCTGAAATAATCTTAAATGTCAACGTAGAAGTCGACGACGAGAAATAATGCTTCAGATTAAGTATATGAAACACTCCTTCCGGTATATATTCAATTAAATAAATTAATTACACGGTAGGGATTCCAATAACCTAGTCCTAAGTTTATGTTAACATGAGATGTTTCCAATGTCAATTTGGCATTAATGGAAGCATTAATAATTAATATGCTCTGGGCAGCTCATTCCCTTTCTGCATATTTTTTAAAATTGTCTAGAATGGCCTGGCAGCCATTTTATAAATGAATTTCCCGCCTGCTCTCAAGTCATTCTCAGCCGAAGGGGTATACCAATCCTCTGATGCATTATTCCATTCAACAATATGTTCAGGTAATGTCCAGAGCTCCCACACCTGCTGAATAGGCTTCTTAACAAGAGTTTTTATTGTAATTTTCCTGTTATCCATAACTGATCCTCCGCTGTTATTGACCCAGACGCGCTCTTTCCAGTTCTTCCAGGTCAAATTTTTTCATTTTAAGAAAAGCCTGCGTAACCCTTTGCAGCTGTTCCTTTGAGCCATTTAACAAAATATCCTCCATATGTTCGGGAACTATTTGCCAGGATACTCCAAACCCGTCCTTTACCCAGCCGCACTGTTCTGCCTCCGGTACGGCTGAAAGCTTGTCCCAGAAGTAATCAATCTCCTTTTGATCCTTGCAATATACCATGAGTGAAAATGCCTCATTAAAGCTAAAATCCACGTCAAACCCATTGTCCATTGCCGAAAAGCCAAGTCCGGCCAGTTTGAAAGCGGCATAATTCACCTTTGCTTTTGGTGCTGCTGCTTCTCCTGCTCCATATCTGCTTATGCTCACAATTTCTGAACCTTCAAAAATTCCGGTATAATATCTAATTGCCTCTTCTGCTTTTCCGCAGGCCTCATCTGAGAAAAGCAGATTTGGAGTGATCTTCTGAAGAGTTTGATCACTATCTGTCAGAATAAGCTGCCAGGATAAACCATACCTGTCCTGAATCCAGCCGTACCATTTGCTGAAAGGATATTCCCCAAGCGGCATAAGTTCTGTTCCACCTTCAGATAAGGCTTCCCATATGGTATTGACCTCATCCTTTGAGTAACAGGCAACCATTAAGGAAATTGACGGATTAAATTTAAAGTACGGTCCGGCACTTATTGCCGAGAATTGCTGTCCTGCCAATTGAAAGTTTACAATTTCAGAATCACCCGATGGCGTATTTTCTATCACAGTGATATTAAGTAGTTTTGAGTTATCAAATAAAGTCATATAAAACAGAGCTGCCTCTTTAGCCTCTTTGTCATACCATAAATGCGGAACTATCTTTTGCATAATATATCTCCTTTACCATGCAGATAATTTTGTTTCAAGCCATTTAAAATAATGTTTTTAAACATTGTATTATCATTATACCAATCTCGCTGCCTTATTAAACAATAAACCGCTGAAAGCAATCAAAAGCCACCAAACTGTATTCTGGCGGCTTTTGATTGCATGTAATGATATTAAATACTCAAAACTTGTTCAAGTTTACCCTTAAAGACCGGTAAAGCATTTATCAATATGATTTTTTGCTAAATCCGTTTTACCCGACTTATTGTAAATTACCCATACTGCAAGTAAAACTACAACAGAGACCGGGAGTGCTACAAAAGTTGTACCTATCATTGAAAACTTCTCAAGAGAAGTACCCAGCACAATAGAGGTTTTTCCTGTTAACAGCCTGCAAATCTGCAAGTATGAGGCATTTGAGTGTACAAAAAATGTCCATACAAACCATGCTGCAGCTCCGGAGATAAGGGCCGACTTGGCAGCCACCCTGGGAAGACTCTTAAAGTATAGAGCTCCAACGTAAACCGGAAGAAATGATGCTGTTGTCAATTCGAAAAACATTGTTGTAAATTTTGCTATAATCCCGTCTGCAATTGGAAGGCTGCTGGAGGCCCAGGCAATTATTGTGCTGATAACTATTACTACAAGCATTGCAGTTTTGGTAATGACCAAGGTATTCCCTTTTTTACCAAAGCTTTTTTCATATAGGTCACGGCCTGCGGCAGTACCCATGGTATGGAACTGAGAGCTTAGTGTCGACATGGCTGCGGCCAGCATGGACACCAGGAAAACTGCCGAAAACCATCCCGGAAGGAATTTTTTAATAAAAAGAGGAATGATATTATCATTGACACCATCGGCAGCCACTATAGCTATTTTACCGGTCTCTTTAAACAGAAGTACGTTGGCCAGTGCTCCAACAATAAAAGCTACCCCTGTCATGGCTAAAATAAATATACCCCCTGAAAGCACAGCTCTGTTTAATTCCCTGTTGCTCTTTACTGTCATAAATCTGACAACAAGCTGGGGTTGAGCCAAAACTCCTATTCCTACTCCCATAACAATGGTTGATATCAGACTCCACCACATGGGAGATCCGCTCTTTGGCATGGAAGTCCAGCCCTGGAAGCCGCTCTTGATAGATTTGGCTATATCACCTTGAACCGCAGGATTGCTGAATAGTTCTGTAAGCTGTTTATGAGCTGAGGTTAATCCTCCCAGATTTGCATAGGCGGCAACAAGCAGGACGACCATTGCTATAAACATGATTCCACCCTGAAATGCATCGGTGTACATTACTCCCTTCATACCGCCCATCCATACATATACAGCAACAATTGCCACAAAGGATAGCAATGATACCCAGTACGGAATTCCAAAATAAGTTTGTACAAAGTTGGCTCCTCCCTTAATAACACCTGCTGCATATATGGGCATGAAAACAAAAATAAGTGCCGCCGAGAAGCCTTGTATGAATTTAGATTCAAATCTTTTACCCAATAGTTCAGGGAATGTGTGTGCATTCAGAATATGCCCGATTCTTCTTGTCCTTTTTCCGAAAAATACAAATGCTATAAATATACCTATAAAAACGTTGAAAAATGTCAGCCATAAAAGACCCATGCCCATGTTTGCGGCCAGTCCTCCAAAACCAACTATTGCAGATGTGCTTATAAAAGTAGCTCCGTAAGATAATGCCATTATGAGCGGATGAGTTTTTCTCCCTGCCAGAAGATAATCCTCGGAAGATTTTGTGTGTTTATAGCCAAGATAGCCCAAATAGGCCGTAATAAAGAGAAAAATACCTACAACTACGATTGTATAAAACTGCATGCTGTGTCCTCCTTAGAAATTGTGAAATAAATAAAACAATTCTAAAGAGTAAGTTATCACCAGAATACTCGACCCATTCTAATATTCTTAACTACATACTCTCATTAAGGGAATTTGAATATCTGTAAGAAAATATCACAAAATATGTACCCTGTTTACATGTTTGCATCAATATTCTGCTGACCCTTTTCCCATTGCGCTTCTTCCATTATCTGCCGATTTTCTTCCTCACTTCCCTTGTTCCAGTTGTATAATCCATATATTAAACAGAGAATAGCACTTAAAACACTTAGCAGATAAGCAGATAAAATACCAAAATCAGGTATGCCTAATAACATTTCTCTCCCCCTTTCTCTCCTTATCCTCAAGTCATCTGCTTTTTTTCACACAAACTTGTACAATACAAACATTTGAGAAATCTCTGCCGATGAAAAGAATAAGCATAAATTAAAGCCGGTGTAGAGTGAACAAAATAAGCAGAACTCAACACGGCCGTCCAAAATCCAACAACACAATATGCTACTGATTTCTACCGTTTTACCATTCTACACAGACATTGTATATTAAAAAGTACTAATGGACAATACGGGTATTTACATAAAAAGTCACATTTGCTGATTTTTTAGATGTTTAGAAATCGAACCCAGTTTTACTAGAAAATTTTCTATATTGTATTCTTAAAAGCCTTATGTTATATTAATTTACAAATAGAGTGATTGGAGTTGAAAAGATGAAGTAAATCTTTCTTGCAGATTTTTTAAAGCATTTAATAACTATAAAGCGGCAATTTGACGCTTATTTTATTATGCTTGTGCAAGAAAGTTTAACTAATTCTTTATACTCAAACAATATATCCTCGTGCATGCCCTAGACGGGTCTGACTTGCTGTATTTTTGAGCTGCAGGAATTAACTTTCTTGCAGCTTTATTTATTAATGATACAGGAGGATGATTATATGTCTTTAATAAGCGTTACAAATTTAACCTTTGCCTACGATGGCAGTTACGATAATATATTTGACAATGTGAGCTTCCAGCTGGATACAGACTGGAAATTAGGTTTCACAGGAAGAAACGGCAGAGGTAAAACTACATTTTTAAACCTTTTGCTGGGCAAATATGAATACAGAGGAATTATATCCTCCAAAGTCTTCTTTGAATATTTCCCGTTTGAAGTAAATGACAAGAGTAACAACACTATTGATGTAATTGAAGAAATTTGTCCGGACTATGTCCACTGGCAGGTTATGAGGGAGCTTTCACTTTTGGAGGTATCGGAGGATGTTCTCTACCGGCCCTTTGCTACACTTTCAAACGGGGAGCAAACCAAGGTTCTGCTTGCAGCCTTATTTCTTAAGGAGAATAGTTTTCTGCTGATTGACGAGCCTACAAACCACCTGGATATGAAAGCAAGAGAAATTGTCAGCCATTACCTCAGATCCAAGAAGGGTTTTATTCTGATCTCCCACGACCGCGCTTTCCTTGACAATTGTGTCGACCACATACTTTCGATCAACAAAGCAAACATTGAAATTCAAAAGGGGAACTTTTCATCCTGGTGGGAAAATAAACAAATGCAGGATAACTTTGAGCTTGCTGAAAACGAAAAACTGAAAAAGGACATTCAAAGACTTTCAGCGGCAGCAAGACGGACTGCTGAATGGTCGGATAAAGCAGAATCTAAAAAAATAGGCTTTGATCCGACTGTTACGGAAAAAAACATATCCCGCAGAGCATATCAAGGTGCAAAAGCAAAAAAGATGATGAGCCGTTCAAAGGCAATTCAGGAAAGACAGCAGGCATCAATTGAGGAAAAGTCCAGGCTCCTCAAAAATATTGAAGCATCGGAAAAATTGAAGATAGCCCAGCTGGACTTTCATACAGACCGGCTGGTGGAGCTTGAAAATGTGTCAATATTTTACGGTGAAAAAATTGCGTGTGAAGGTGTAAATTTTACAATTAACCGGGGTGACAGAATTGCCCTCAGCGGTAAAAACGGTTCAGGAAAGTCCAGCATATTAAAACTGATTTGCGGTGAAGCTCTGACTTATACCGGAACCTTAAGAAAGCCCGGGCAGCTTAAAATTTCATATGTCTCCCAGGACACCTCACACCTCAGGGGTAACCTGACAGACTATGCCAGGGAGAAGGATATTGATGAGAGCCTGTTTAAAGCAATTTTAAGAAAGCTGGATTTCTCAAGGGTTCAGTTTGAAAAGGATATGTCTGATTTCAGCGGTGGCCAGAAGAAAAAGGTATTAATCGCAAAAAGCCTGTGTGAAAAGGTGCATTTGCATATTTGGGATGAACCCCTTAATTTTATTGATGTTATATCCCGTATGCAGATTGAGGCTTTACTGTTGGAGTACACTCCAACCATATTATTTGTAGAGCATGACAGTGAATTTGTAAAAAATATTGCAACGGAGCTTGTTGAGCTGTAAGTGTTTAAAAGGTTACCATGCCGTGCGCATGGTAACCTTTTTATTAGTGCTGCGGTGCTCATTTATCCCATTCTAGCATTTTAAATGCGTTTTCAAGCCCGCAATAAAGGCATCTTCCTTTTCCAGTATGTTTTCAAAGCATTTCTTCAAGCAGGGCTCTATACCTGGAACTTTATTCTTCCGTATTATATTTTTTATAGCTGAATTTTTAGCTATACTCCAGGCATTTACAACATCAAAGGCCCTTCTACAAAGTGAATCCTCCTGGGAATTTCTTACCAGCCATCGATGAAGCATTACTTTGCGGAAAATAATATATTTAAATAAATCCGGCTCAAAAGCACCATATACAAGCTCAAATTTCGGATATAATTCTTGATTTTCACAAATTTTTATTAATTGTGTAAGAGCATCCCTCCCTGAAAACCTCAGAGTAACATCACTTACCTGAATAAAATGCTTATCATAATTCTCAACTATTTGCTTAAGGAGGTCATAATTTAATCCCAGACTGTTTATTTTATCTTCATCGACATCAAAAGTAGTAAATTTCAAGAATTTTCCCAGCGGAAAAGCAAGCTCCTCTTTTTTGACTCTATAAACTTCCTTTTCAACTAATTCGATTTTATCGGAATATACAGAATCTTGCTTATCATTAAAATAAAAGTAGTCCTTATCATGCCATAAAGCTATAATAGCATGTTGAGCATTTCTATCAAAATTATCATCCGATTCATAAACATACTCTGGCCGGTATATAACCCAGTTTGGCAGCATATGAAAGGCAGTTTGAACCATTACCATATACCCCTGTTCAAGTAATTCTTCCAAAATTTTTACAGCATTCGGTTCATAATCCCTTACAGTTGTATTGACATTAATTTTCTTTAAGAATTTGGGTTCATGCGGTAAGAGGTTAACAACCCGCAGATCTTTTTTTTCTTTGTCAACTATAAGCAAAGGAGTTGTATCTTCCATAAACAAATTATAAGGATCGAATTGGCATTTCATCCTGTGCTTCAGAATAAGATAAATATTAGCCATTATACATTGTTGGCAAATCCCCAGAAATTCGTCATATTCTCCGTTTTCATCATAATAATAATTTAAACTCAGATCACTGTATGACATAATAGCCCCCATAAGATTTTTTAACTCACGAAATCTTTCCCGGTCGGTATGTTAATCCTAATTTTACCATTCAAGTATATAAAAGGGAATATTTTTTTTAATTATTAAGATACCTGCCGGTTGTATCATAAATTTTTGAAAAAATCCTTCAGATATTATAATGTGTCTTTATTGACAAGGATATATTTATAATATACAATAGGTAACATACGTTAGGTAACAAGTGTTATTTTATCTAAAGCTTTATTTTTATTAGGAGGTGTTAGTATTCCACCCAAAGAAAAGGTTACTGAAGCCCAAATTGTAAATACAGCCCTTCGGATTCTTAAAGAAAAAGGAATGGGGAATCTGAATGCCCGGGATCTGGCAAAAGAAATCGGTTGTTCAGTACATCCCATTTTCAGGGTTTTTAACTCGATGGACGGACTTAAATCAGCTGTTTATAAAGCAGCTGAGCAAATTTATAATGAACACATGCTAAGTTCAAGAGATCATGAAGAAGACGGATTTCTTGGAATGGGACTTAATTATATTGATTTTGCCAAGGGAGAGAAAAATCTGTTTAAGCTTCTATTCATGTCGGATGCTTTTCAGGAACAAAGCCTGATAGATATTGTCGACAATAGCGAAGGTGATGATGAAGTTATTGGAATGCTATGCAGCAGGACCGGCTTAAGTGCCCGAAGCAGCAGGGAGTTATACGCAGGTATCTGGCTGACAACTCATGGTATCGCTGCAATGTTTGCTACCAATAGCTGCCGGTATAGCGATGTAGAAATCAAGCGTTTACTGAATAATTCGTTTATCGGACTAGTTATGAAATTGAAAAAAGATGAGGAGAAAAACATATGAAAAATACATTCATAAAGAAACACCCTTATATTGCCGCCACACTTGCAGGACTGCTATGTACCTTTATGACGGCATTAGGAGTGGCCGTCCCGCAAATTGCAGGTTTAAAGGAGTATTCAATACATGCTGCCGCTACAGTTTTCCTTTTGATTTCAATAGCTATAGGAATTCTAATTATGAAAAGGTCAAAAAACAGTCTGGCAGACTACGGATTTAAAACAAGTGAAAACCGCTCCATCAGTAAAGTATGGTGGTATATTCCGCTTTTAGCTATAGAAATCCTCCCAATTGCTGTGTATGGCTTCAGACCTGAAATCACACCTGTGCAGTATATTATATTGGCATTGTTTACAATTGCAATTGGTTTCAATGAAGAAATCTATTTCAGGGGAATGGCACTTAAATTCCTGATGGAAAAAGGAACAACTAAAGCAATTCTCGGTTCCTCGGTTATTTTTGGAGTTCTTCACCTTATTAATGCTCTGAACGGAAAGAATGTTCTATATCTTGTGCTGCAGATATTGTTTGCATTTCTTGTAGGATTTGTCCTTTCGGAAATTGCAAGTATTACAAAAAGCCTTTGGATTGTAATTGTCTGGCATGCAGCCCATGACTTTATATCCAATACTACAAGCGACTCACTTGACAGTACGGCGCTGATTATCCTTGCCGTGCAGGTAGCAATTTTAATAGTCTATGCAATTGGTATCTGGAAAAAGTGCAGTGTACATGAAGGGACTAAATAGTAATAAAGTTTGTGAATCACGGCTTCAAATAGCCCTTATCAACTGCATCCTCAACAATACTTTCGATATATTTCCAGAGAATAACAGAACCTTTTTCAATTCTTCTGTTCCTGGCTAATACTTTTTCCCGTGTAACATCAAGCCTTTGCCATTGCAGCCCCTTTGTCCTATAAGTTATGAAGGATTGGCATGAAGCTGTCCATCGCCTGTGCAAACTGTGCCTCGGGAGTGTCTGCAGCTTCATACTCATCCCAGGTTTTTATAAGCTTATCCGCCAGATCTGCAGGCAGCAGCCCGAATATTCTCTCTGCTGCCCTCTTTTCTTTTTCAGCCTTTTCCTGCAGGTTTACATTTGCATAGGCAAATGTATCTCCAGCATCGATTTCAACTATGTCATGAAGTAAGATCATCTCAAAAACCTTTAACATGTCCAAACTTTTTTCATTGGCATACTCGGATAATATCATTGCCCCCATGGCCATATGCCAGGTATGCTCCGCATCATTTTCTCTTCTTGATGCGTCCATTAAAATGGTGTTTCTGAGTATTTGTTTAACCTTGTCAATTTCAGCGATAAATTCTATTTGTCTGTTAAATCTTTGTATATCCATTAATATTTACCTCAAGCATTCACATAATTTTTATCAATCATATTTACCATAGTCAGTACCAAACTTATTATACCAGAAAAATGCAGCTTATAACCAATTCAGAACAGTTTGAGCGGTTTGTTTACGATGATGAAGAACTTCTGAAAAAACGGAAGCATTCCCCTGCAGGTAATATAAATACAGGGGGATAGCTTCATAAAAAGGTATTAAGGTGTTACCCGGTTCATATCCCTTGGAAACAAACATGCATTCCTGATGTTGCCAAGCCCGAGAAACTTCATGGTAAGTCGCTCCAAGCCTGCTCCCAATCCGCCGTGGGGAGGGATTCCGCATTTGTGAACCATCAAATATGATTGGAATTCATCCGGATTCATTCCCCGCTTAACCATTTTTTCTACCTGTTGTTTATAGTCATGAATCCTTTGTCCGCCTGTAGTTACTTCAAGTCCATTATAGAGCAGATCAAAGCTGAGAGTATAGTTTGGGTCATTCTTGTCATCCATAGCATAAAAGGGCCTTTTGGAAGAAGGATAGTGTGTTACAAAAATAAACTCGCTGTTGAATTTCTTCTTTGCATATTCACAGAGCAATTGCTCTTCTTCGGGTTCAAAGTCATGGTAATCGGTTATCTCCCTCCTATACTCATCAGCAATTATTTTTTTTGCATCCATGAATTTCATAGCAGGAACCGACTCAAGCCGGGGAACTTTTACATTCAACAATTCAAGCTCGTTGCCGTACTCGGCATCTAACAGCTGAAACATATACTTCAGCATTCCTGTCTCCATCTGCATAATTTCCGTGAAGTCGTTGATAAAGCCCATTTCAAAGTCCAGGCTGATATATTCATTTAAATGCCTGGAGGTATCATGCTTCTCAGCACGGTACACGGGTGCAACTTCAAATACCCTCTCAAACACCCCCACCATCGTCTGCTTGTAAAACTGTGGGCTCTGAGCCAGATATACCTGCTTACCGAAGTAATCAAGTTTGAATATATTGGCACCGCCCTCTGCACCTGCAAAAACTATTTTAGGTGTTCTGATCTCTGTAAAACCCTGTTTCAGGAGGTACTCTCTAAAGCCCCTGACTATTCCTTCCTGAATCTTGAATATAGCTCTTTCACTGGGATTTCTGAGAGAAACGGGCCGGTAAGTTAAGTTTGTATCCAGTGATATATCAAGTTTCTTTTTATTAATTACGACAGGCAGGCTATCTGCCGGAGTTGACAGTACCTCAATGTTAATAATATGGATTTCAGCACCATTCATTACCCTCCGGTCAGCTACTACTTCGCCTTCAATAATACATGCACAACCTTCTGCTGCAATGTTTAAATTACATTGAGCCCTTTCGGCCGAATACACACATTGCAGCAGCTCTCTCCTGGTTCGGAGTATTACAAATGCAAACTCACTCATCTCTCTTATTTTGTGTATTGTGCCTTTGATCCTTACAACTTTTCCTGCATGCTGATACAGCTCAGATACCTCTACCGTTGATTTACTTTGCATTTCTTTAATATATTCCATAATAATCCACCTCTCATTTAGTAACAGTGTGAACTCACGTAACAAAAAAAGCCTCCCGCCACAGAACAATTCTGGGACGAGAGGCTTAATCACGCGGTGCCACCCAAATTAAATGTTAGCATTTATCCGGTATAGTCCGGTATCATGAAACATTTATCTCAATGTATATAACGCATACCTGCGGGTTGACTTACTCACATCGTCATGTTTTCCTTCAACCGACTCCCGGGTGTCTGTTCTCTTACTCAATTCCTGAAGGTACTTCCAGTCACGATACCTTCTCCCTGAAGGAGATATAAGATACTTTTCCCGTTCACTGTCATTCAATAATATCTCTTTAGAACTTTCACTTATGCATAAGTTATTGGTTTAGATCTTCAAACCGGAGATCTATAAACTGCCTGTTTATTGAATTAATTCAAAAAATTAAACCTCCCATCTCAGAAATAATTCTGGGACGAGAGGTTGTTGTTCCCGCGGTACCACCCAATTTAATGCTGTTGTCAATACGGTATAAATCGTATCATACACTATCAGCATTCAACTTAAACATTTAACGCATGCATACGGGCTGACTTACTTGCAATAAAAATATTGCTTTCCTCCAGCCAACTCCAAGGTGTCCTTCACTTACCCTGTTCCTAAAAGCATTTCCAGCCATGATGCTTTCTCTCTGGAGGTGATGTAAGCTACTCTTCCTCTTCACTGTCATTGTGAACTTTGTAAAGTTATTACATATAGTCTAATTGTATGAATAAACTTTTTTCGCAAGTTCATCAATCCCATATTCCACTTCCAGTATGTGGGTTAACAGCTCAGCCTCCTCCTTCCTTAGCATTAAAGAGGACACTTCTTTTACTTTCATGGAGTTATATTGAATTGATTGATTATCCAATATTTTTAACTACAGATTTTGTGTAAACACCAAGAGAAGTCGTCATGGCATTCAAATAAAAAGGATGGTATCTATGAAGTGCACCCCAAATGTTGGACATGAATTAAGCAGCAACTTGGGAATGAGTTCGGAATTCAACCGGCCTCATTCCTTTTAATTTGCACTTACTTCAGTTTTACAGGTTCTGCCGGTACTCATTGCTTTTTTCATTTTATACATATTTAACAACAGCGTACATCCAATAGACATATTCTTCCCATCAAAACTATGTCCTGAAGCTTGCCACCACTTCATTAAGCTGTTTTGAAAGCTCAATTAGCATACTCATATTTGCTGCCACTTCCTGGAATGAAGCTG
>JAQSXC010000301.1 GCA_029266335.1 Eubacterium sp.
TCCAATTCGTTCAAGGCCTGATAGAAGGCACGAACAACATGTGTCGGTGAAGTATATCTCCATTTCCCAGACGGCTCCATCTGTTCCCATTGATCGACCAGATCAAGCACCAGAGATCTGGAATTTCCCTTGGTTTTGAGCAGCTGCTCCTTTCTTGCAATCACAAATGCAAAGCCGGGAACCCCCTGAATGCACTTATTGGATGAACTGATCAGATAATCAATCCCAAGCTTGGATACATCCATGGGAATTCCTCCGAAAGAGCTCATTGCATCGACAATTAAGACTTTATCAAACTGTTTAACCAGCTGGGCAATTTCATCAAGCGGATTCAATATTCCGGTGGTAGTCTCACAATGCACAACTGCAACATGTGTAACAGCTACATCATTCTCAAGCAACCGGCATATTTCATATAGACTTGGAGGCTCTGTTTCCTGGTAATCAAGCTTTATGTAATCTAGCTTTAATCTTTCAGCCATCTGAATCATTCTCTGGCCATAAGCCCCGTTACTAATGATCAATATCTTCCCGCCTGCCGATACCGCCGTACCCAGGCAAGCTTCAACCCCAAAGGAACCGCTCCCCTGCATAAGGACAGCCGTATATGCATCAATATCCTTAGTCGCCATTTTTACCAGACGGTGACGGATATTCTGCACAATCTCAACGTTATAATCATCATCCCAGGTACACCAATCCTGAAGCATTGCATTCCGGACACCTTTTGAAGTGGAAAGCGGCCCGGGTGTGAGGAGAAGATAAGGATTATCCGGTATATTATTCTCAATCATTCAGCATTACCTCTTCCTTTTTCTTTTTTTGTTTTTCATAAAAATACATATATATTTCATAAATGCTTCTGACAACCAGATTAACCAAAAGGATGAGCAGACTCATAGCTGCAGCCTGTGCAATGTCTCCTGCTTCCTCCATATGTGTGATTGCAATGGAAGCCACCTTGAAATCGGCAGAATACAAAAACACCACCGCTGAAACAGTTACCATGGCATTTACAAAATAAAACATGAGTATTTCCAAAACTGCTGGAAGCGACATTGGTACACTGACCTTTAAAAATATTTTCCAACCGGGAATTTTCATGCTTTCCGCAATGCTCTCAAATTCCTTATCCAGTTTTTTCAGGGCTCCTGCCGCTGTAACATAGGGAACGGAATAAAAATGAACAATGTTGGCCAAAACCAGGATGGCCACTGTTCCATAAATAAAATTCAATGGATTCTGCCTCGAATTAAAGAAAAATATAAACGACAGTCCGATAACCATTCCCGGCAGTGCAATGGGAGCCACAGAAAATATTCTTCCGATTTTTTTTATGTGTTTCATGCCTTTTCCCTTTTCAATAAGGTATGTATAGACAAATACGAAAATGGTGCCGAAGACTGCTGTTAGAAGGCTCATAAATATTGAATTGACAAAGCTCCGAATTCCTCCGGTCGATTGGCTGAATTTAAAATGCTCAAGTGTGAAGCTTCTTTCATAGGGATAGTATTTCATAACGGCATCCATCACCAATGCGCCTATAATGATTAAGAAAAATGCAGAAATCAGAAAACACACTGTAAAAAATATCCTGTCCCTGGACTTATTTTTTTTGATCTTCAATTCAATTGCTTTTGTGCTTATTTCACTGTAGTTTTTTGAATTCAGAACCCTGTCCACCACAAAAGTCAGAAGCGCAGGAATTAGAAGCAAAGTGCTCACTACGGCTCCCATATTAAAATTGAATTGCCCCGCAACCTGTTTATACAGATCTGTAGCCAGTACATTGTAGCTGCCTCCGATAACCTTAGGTGCTCCAAAGTCAGTAAATGCCAATGTAAAACATACAAACAACGAATTAATCAGTGTATATTTAATTTCGGGCACAGTTATTCTGAAAAATTTGGTCCAGGCATTGCAACCCATGGAGTCAGCAGCCTCATACAGCCGTCCGTCGGCGTAATGCAACGTTACATAAAACATCAGAAACGCTTGAGGAAATGTATAAATTATTTCAGATAAAATAATACCCGTTCTGCCATATAATTCAATATTCAGGCCCAGTTGTGTCAGTATACCCTGCTTGCCGAACAGAACTATCAGACCGATGCCGTGGACAACGGTAGGAACAAAAATAGGAAATAAAGCTATATATCTGAAAAAGCTTTTCAATTTAATATTGGTTCTCTTGAGTGCATAGGCATAAGCAAAGCCCAGCAGGGTACTGACAACTGATGTTGTAAGGGAAACATTCAATGTGTTGAGTATCGAATAGGATAAGGCAGGCTGTGAAAAGTAACTGAAATAATTTTGAAAACCCGCAAAACCTCCGCTGCCGTTCTGAAAAGCCTTTATAAACAAGCTCAACAACGGCAAAGCCATTCCTGTAAAAAAAACACACGTCATAACCAGCATTAAAATACGTTGAGTGGGATTTGTAACCTGTAATTTACGATTGTTGTTTGGTATCATCAGACTGCCTCTTGCACATCAGCATATTGAATCAAATGCCTGTCGGTGATTTTCAAATAAACCGTGTCATTTTCCTTTAATTCCAGAGCTCTTACTTTTTCTGCCGGAAGGTCCACACAAATCTCACAATTATTATATAGCTTGTTGTGTACTCTGACCATTGCACCTTTAAACTCTAAAAAACAGACTTTACCGGTCAAAAAGCTATCCGGCAATTCATTTTTTGTCAACTCGATATTTTCCGGTCTGATACCAAATGTTCCGGTATTGTTTTCATAAAAATTCATTGTTCCAATAAAATTGGCAACAAAGGTATTGGCCGGATTTTCATATACGGTTCTTGGAGTTCCCACCTGTTCAATAACTGCATTATTCATAACGATGATCCGGTCTGCCATGGTCAAGGCTTCTTCCTGATCGTGGGTTACCATAATGGTTGTAATCCCAAGTTCCCGCTGTATTTTACGGATTTCCAGCCTCAACTTTGAACGGACCTTTGCATCCAATGCGGATAAAGGCTCATCAAGTAAAAGATACCCCGGGGAGAGTGCAATGGCACGGGCCAGAGCAGTTCTCTGCTGCTGTCCTCCCGAAAGCTGGGCAGGATATTTATTTTTGTGCTCAAGTAAATCCACCAGACCTAACACCTCCAAAGCCTTCGCCCTTTGCTGCTCCTTGTTCAATTTTTTCTGCTCGGACAATCCGAAAAGGACATTCTGTTCAATTGTCATATTGGGAAACAGTGCATAGGATTGAAAGACAATGCCGAAATTTCGTTTTGCCGGGGCCAGATTGGTACAATCCTTTCCGTCAATAATCACCTTACCCTGATCCGGATTTTCCAGACCTGCAATTATCCTCAGGAGCGTGGTTTTACCACACCCTGACGGTCCAAGGATACAAACAAGCTCGCCTTTTTCAATATCTGCATTGACATTTTTAAGCACTGCTTTTCCACCAAATTGTTTGTATATGTTTTCAACCTTTAGATAGCTCATATGTATCACCTCTTATGCCGGGCCAATGCAGCATATGCTTTGGCTGCATTGGTTTGCCTCTATAGTATTATTCTTTTGGAGCTGACTTTGAATCGAACTTCTCCATCCATTTCTTAAGGATGCTTTCCCTGTTTTCAGCTGTCCAGGAAAAATCGTTATCTATGAGCTGGTCAACCGGGTTGAAGCTGAAGCCTTCATATTTACCGCCTTCACCTGTTGTGATGATGGGATAATTCACTTTATACAGGTTCATAGCCTCATCAGATATTGCCCAATCCAGAAATGTTTTGGCTGCAGGTTTGATCTCAG
>JAQSXC010000084.1 GCA_029266335.1 Eubacterium sp.
TTAAAATGTATGGTCAGATATTTAAACAGACAGTGGTGTAAGGAAAAAAAGGTTTTTACATTTGATGAATATAGAGACATGTGTAAAGAATACTGGAAAAACCGGAAGACAAAAATACTGGTTTTGACCCTGGAAAAAGACCAGCTTCATAAGTTGAAGGCCAAATCCAAAGAAAATGGCGTAACAGTAAACAGTACTGTTACAACTGCCTTCCTGAAGGCGGCTTCAAATGAAGCCGAAACTGGAATAGCGGCAAGTGTCAGACCTCATGGGTTTGAAGGAATGGGAAACTATGCATCGGGAATATCGATTAAATATAGATATAATACAGGAAGAAATTTCTGGAGCAATGCACTTATAGTGCAAAAACTGTTCAGCAGAAAGCTGTCCGATAATCGCCTGAAGTATTTGTTACTGAATTTTTTAAATGAACTGGAGCCGAATCTGATCGATGCTGCATATTTTAATTCGTTCATGGGCTTTAAAAGTGCAGCTGCCTCAAAAGTCAGCAAAATGTTTGGTTATAAGGGAAATCCAAAAGGTGTCAGTATATCAAATCTTACAAAAGCTCCTATTCCTGATAGCTACGGGAGATACAATATAGAAAGCATAACCTTTGTGCCTCCATTGGTACCTAATGCAAAAAGAATAATAGGAGTTGTCACAGCCGGTGACAGAATGACTGTTGCCATGCAGGTGGAAGACGGAGGGAACATTGATAATGAGGAGAGGATATTTACCCAAGCTGTCAGGGAGTTAAATTGTATTTAATATTTTAATTTTACATTTAGATTTTACATTAGATTTTCAATTAAAAATGCCGGGCAATATACCATAAATCCCATAATTAAAATAAATTACTGAATTTACCTGAAACGTTTAAAAAAACAGGTAGATGTTTTATAGGGTATTTTGCTATAATGTACTTGGCACAAAAGATATTAAATGGTATATGGAGATTTATCGTGATAGTACTTAACTGTAATAATATAGGTTTTTCATATGGAACTGAAGTCATTATAAAAAACATTTCCTTCAATCTGCAGGAAAATGACAAGGCAGGATTAGTGGGTGTCAATGGAGCGGGCAAGTCCACCTTGTTTAAAATTCTGACGGGAGAGCTTCACCAGGAGGATGGAGAGGTATTTATTTCAAAGGATCTGGTTTTAGGATATCTGAAGCAAAATGCCGCTTTAAATTCTGAAAATACTCTTTGGGATGAACTGCTTGAAGTTTTCAGTGAATTGATTTCAATGGAAGAGGCTATAAAAAGAACTGAAAAGGAAATAAGTATAACTACCGACCAGGACAGACTGGATTCTCTCATGAAGGAATACAGCCGGCTGACAGAGAGATTTTCATATCTGGGAGGCTTTGAATATAACAGTCGTATTCGCGGTGTTTTAAGGGGTCTGGGGTTTTTGGACAGTGAGTTTTCAAGCAGGATCAGCATACTCAGCGGAGGTCAGAAAACCCGTCTGGCTTTAGCCAAGGTACTCCTTGAGGAGCCGGATATCCTGCTGCTGGATGAGCCCACCAACCACCTTGATATTGCCGCTGTTGAATGGTTGGAGGATTATCTCAAGAATTATAAAAAGTGTCTTCTTATAATTTCCCATGACAGATATTTTCTTGACTCTGTAACCAACAAAACCATTGAAATAGAAAACAAGACAAGCTCCTTTTACAACACAAATTATTCGGATTATGTCAAGCAGAAGGCAGCCAACCGTGAGATTCAGGAGAAGCACTATCAGCTGCAGCAGAAGGAAATTGCCAGACAGGAAGCAATTATTGAGCAGCAGAGACGCTTTAACAGAGAGAAAAATATTATAGCAGCTGAAAGCCGTCAAAAAGTTCTTGATAGAATGGTTAAGATAGACAAGCCGACTGATGCTCCTGATAAGCTGAGAATGAAGTTCAATCAGGCTGTGACAAGCGGAAATGATGTTCTGGAGCTGGATTCGGTTTCAAAGGCTTATGGGAATAAAAAACTCTTTGAAAATATCAGCTTTAAAATCAGAAAGGCTGAAAGAGTTTTTCTGTTAGGCCCAAACGGCTGCGGAAAATCAACATTGCTCAAAATACTGGCAGGAAGGCTTGACGCTTCTTCAGGAAAATTTAATTTTGGCGCTAAAGTAAATATGGGCTATTACGATCAGGAAATGTCCGATCTTAATGAAGAAAATACCATTCTGGATGAAGTATGGAGCGCTAATCAAAAGCTCATTCAAACCGAAGTGAGAAGTGCTCTGGCAGCATTTTTATTCACCGGTGAGGAGGTTTTCAAGAGAATATCTGTCCTCAGCGGAGGAGAAAAGAGCAGGGTATCCATGCTGAAGCTCATTTTCTCTGAGGCTAATTTTATAATTCTGGATGAACCGACAAACCATCTGGATATAAACTCAAGGGAAATACTTGAGGCAGCACTGATGGATTACGAGGGAACCATGCTTATAGTTTCCCACGACAGATATTTCATTGACAAGCTGGCAACCAGAATAATAGATATTGGCGCAAAACCAGCCATAGACTGCCTGGGAAACTATACCTACTTTGCTTCACATTTCAAAAAGAATATTGCTGCTCAAAATGCTGCAAATGAAAACAATAGCATAACGGAAGCCAAGCAGAGCCATATGGCAACAAAAGAAGAGCGCAGCAGGATAAGGAAGCTTGAAAAGCAGCTTTCTGATACCGAGAAGGAGATAGCGGCTGTGGAAAAGCGGTTGAGTGATCTGGATAATGAAATGGTTGAGGCTGCTACTGACCACATGAGATTGATAGAACTCAGCGATGAAAAAACATCCAGGGAGGTCAGGCTTGAGGAATTATATGCCATATGGGCCGAGCTTACCGAGCAGCTTGAAAGTCAGTAAAGCATATAAAGTGAATATAATTAGAGTTTTAAACAAATGCGCTGTTTATAAGGGATTTTCTGATCCGTTATAAACAGCTTTATTTTTAAGGTTGCGGGTATGCTGCCTGGACCGGAGGGTTCAAAATTACAATATGCAATAATACTTTTCGACAATTGATAAGATTAATTGCACATATAAAACAGCAAACTTATATAGTACAATTTTATTATGAAATTAATCGGAAATGAAAGTGAGGAATTATACTTTGAAACTAAAAAAGATTACTACGGTAAGTGCCGGTAAAGTCTGGGAGAGCAAAGTAACCGAGGAAGAATTCGTTCAGGACAGCACCGGGGTGGAAAATGAACTGATTAATATTTATCCAGAGGTTGAATATCAAAAAATATCAGGCTTTGGCGGTGCTTTTACCGAAGCATCAGCCTATACTTTACAACAAATGAGCCGGCAGGTTTATGACAGTGTAATTGATGACTATTTTGGAAAGAATGGTTTGAACTATTCCTTTTGCAGAACGCATATAGACAGCTGTGATTTTTCTTTAGGCAATTATTCGGCAGTCACTGATCCAAAAGATACTGAACTGAATACTTTTTCCCTTGAAAGAGATGAGAAATATATTTTGCCGATGATAAGAAAAGCACAGGAAGCAAGCAGCAATAAAATCAGTTTATTGCTTTCACCATGGTCGCCGCCTGCTTTCATGAAAACCAACGGACAGAAGAACGGAGGTGGAAAGCTTAAGCCGGAGTTCCGGGGAATGTGGGCAAAATATATCAGCAGATACGTTTCGGAATATAAAAAGCTTGGCTTTGATGTTACTGCCATATCTGTTCAAAATGAGCCCAAGGCAGTTCAAACCTGGGATTCCTGTGTATTCACTGCTGCCGAGGAAGGCGAATTTGTATCGGAGTATCTGGGACCTCAGTTGAAGGCGGATGGTTTAGGTGATATTGACATCATTATATGGGATCACAATAAGGAAAGAGCCTATGACCGTACCAGAGACACACTAAGTGCAGGCAGGTGCAACGAGTTTGTAAAAGGTGTAGGTTTCCACTGGTATAGCGGCGATCACTTTGAGAGCCTGGAGATATTGCGGAAGATGTACCCTGACAAAAAGCTTATATTTACTGAAGGTTGTGTGGAGTACAGCCGTTTCGGTGCATCAGACCAGTTAAAAAATGCCCGGATGTATGCTCATGACATATTGGGAAATCTCAATGGAGGGATGAATGCATATATCGACTGGAACCTTGTACTGGATGAAAAGGGAGGACCAAACCACGTAGGAAACTTCTGTGATGCCCCCATAATGTGCGACACTAAGAATAACACCTATGAGAAAAAACTATCCTATACCTATATTGGACATTTCAGCAAATATATTTTGCCCGGTGCTGTCAGAGTAGGTCATACAAAATATACCGACAGGCTTGAGGTAACAGCTTTCAGGAATCCTGACGGAACCTTTGCAATGGTTGTATTAAACAGGACAAATGACGGCATCCCCTTTACAGTAAGAATCAATGACAGGTTATGCAGGCTGCAGGCAGAAGCAGGCAGTTTATCAACCCTTATATTTTAAAAGTAATTTAAATATACTTTTTAAAAAATAGCTATCTCCTTGTAATATGAAGAGATAGCTATTTTTTTATTGGTTGACAAAAGTGGCTTTGTCCATTTGTTCGCCAACGAAATGCAGTATTGGACACGAATAACAGATCTAAGCGAATTTTATTGATTATGAAATTAATTCTATTGCCAAACGTGAATTTTCCTCTGCTTTGGTTACCAGAGCTTCAACAGATCTTTCAAGCTCCTTTTTGACATCTTCCTTGTTCTGTAATAATCCGTCAACTTTTAGGCGCATGTCTTTAAAAGTTATTTCCTTCACATGACCAACCGGCTGCTGGTCAATATATTCAAGAAAACCATCTACCTTTGGTTGATAACTTATGCCGATAATAGGAACATTCATATACGCTGCAAATATTAATGCATGCAGACGCATGGCAATCATTATGTCCATTTTTCGTATAATTGCAAAAGTTTCGGAAACTGAGTGGTTGTGAGAAATAACATAACCGTTGGTTCTCATTTTTGCAACAATATTTTGTATGGTGGGAATATCTACCTGATACTCCATAGGTATGAATACCGGAATTAGATTGTAGTTGTTATAAACATAATCCGCAGTTTCGGCAATAATCTGCTCGTATTTAGCATGCTGATGTTTGTCGCAGCCGGGGCATTTCCTGACTGAAAAGCCAGCATAAGAGGCATTTAAAGGAATTCCCTCATTAATAAAAATATCCTCCAGTTTGGTATTGTTATCTATTTTTACAGCAAGGGCTGCGTCAGCTGTCAGCAGTACCTTTGGTTTTGTTATTCCCATTTTGCTGAGCTCGTTCAGAGAGATTTTTTCTCTTACGGTGATTACATCGGCCATATTCAAGATTTTGCTGGAATACTCAGTATTCCTGGTTTTATTGATGGGTCCGATTCCGTTAGCATAGAACATAAGTTTAAGTCCAAGTTTCTTTGCCAGCAAGGCCATGCCCAGATAGAACAGTATGGAGCGGGAGCTGGTACTGTCCTGAATAATGTTGCCGCCGCCGTAAATAAAAAGTTTTGATTTTTTCATAGCTGAATAGACTGCGAAAAAATTTTTTCTGTTTATTGCATGTACACCGTAATTCAAAGTTGTTTCGGCAGGTTTCTTGGATAAAACCAATATTGATATATCCGGTTTTTCACGCTTCAGATTATCAACGATGGATCTTAACATTGCATCATCACCGATGTTGCTGAAACCATAATAACCCGATATGATCACATCATATTTTTTCCTGTCAGGATTTTGTCTGTTAGTCAATTTCTTATTTGAAACATCCTTTAGTATTTCATTATAGATGTTCAGCTGGGTCTCGCGCATTGCTTCAAGAGAAAATTCCCTGTTAGCCTTCTCGTTAATTTTATTCCCGAATAAAGCCCGTTTTGAGCTGTCCGAAGCAAGGTCAAGTATTTGAGCTGTAAGGGTGGCATAGTCCCTCGGCTCAAACAGATATCCGTTTGCAGTGGATTCGATAAGATCCGGAATTCCGCCGACTCTGCTGCAGATGGTAGCTTTTGAAAAACGGGCACCCTCCAGAAGGTAGTAAGGAAATCCTTCACTTATTGAGGTCATGGTATTTATGTCCAGAATACTTATCAACTCATAAGGATTGTTCAGCCAGCCAAGAAAAAATACGTTATCCTGCAGTCCGAGCTCTGCTGAACGTGCCTTCAATTCTTTAGCTTGTTCTCCTTCTCCGCCAATAAGAAATTTAACCTTTGGATTTTTTTCAACCACATGTCGTGCAGCCTCCAAAAGAGTAGCAATATCCTTTACTGGGTCCAGTCTGGCTGCTGTTCCAATCAAAATATCATCGGAATTGACAGGTACATTATATTTTTTGCTGAATTCTTCTCTGGTAAAGCCTTTTATGGGCTTATTCATATCCATTCCATTAAGTATAGTGAAGATGCTGCTGTTGGCGAAGCCTCTCTCAACAAGCATTTTTCTGAAAGCGCTGGTAACTACTATGTAATAGTCCAGTTTTCGAAGCACCAGAGAGTTTATTACGCCAATTGTCATCCTTTTAAACAGACTTTGTAAATAATCAAGTTTGTAATCACTGTGCATAGTAGTGACTACAGGCATTTTACATGCTTTCTTTATTGCATAGGCAAATATGTTTGCTTTTGATCCGTGTGAATGTATAATATCGAACTGCTTATTCCTGACGAGATTAATAGCTCCTTTAATATCGGAAAATATATTTAACGACTTAATTACTTCGACTTTTATACCTATTGCACGGGCTTCATCCGCAAAGGCTCCCGGTCTCAGGCACAATAAGGTGACATCAATACTTGAATCAAGTTCCTTCACAAGTGAAAGTACGTGTACCTTTGCACCGCCAACATCTCCTCCGCCGATAATGTGCAAAACTTTCATTGTAATCCTCCATGTTTGTTTTCTTTAGTAGCACACATGACTATTTTACCATGCATTTATAGTTTTGACACTATTCATTTTAAATTGCTAAGGACTGTCAAAAAATATTTCATTTCTTCATTACGAATACCATTTAAATATAAAATAATTAACTTATTATTTAATCATGCCTAAACATCACTATTGCAGTTGCGGGTCAAAGAATGCTGTGATATAGTATATTATGATAAATCACATGTTAATATTTAACAGATAGTCCGTTCGGAATTATTGACAATAAAATAACAAAGGTGATATAATACCTACACAAATAGAATTATGAGGTGAAATTTCCAATGGCATCAAAGAAAATTTCTATGGCTGTAATAAAAAGATTACCCAGGTATCACAGATATCTGAATTATTTATTAGAGCTTGGAATTAAAAGAGTATCCTCTAAAGAGCTGAGTACTCGTATGGGAATTACGGCTTCTCAAATAAGACAGGACTTGAATTGTTTTGGCGGCTTTGGACAACAGGGCTACGGATACAATGTTGAGTCCTTATATACTGAGATAGGTAATATTCTGGGGATAAACAAGACATTTAACTGCATAATCATTGGTGCAGGAAATATGGGTCAAGCCCTGGCCAATTACGGTAATTTTGAAAAGAGGGGCTTTAGCATAATTGGAGTTTTTGATGTTAACCCTGAAATTATCGGCAGCAATATAAATGATATGGAAGTCAGGGGTCTCGATGATATTGAAGACTTTATTCCAAAAAATAAAGTTGATATTGCAATGCTTTGTGTTCCATACAGAGAAACGGCAGCGCTTGCTGACAGAGTCGCAAAGCTGGGCGTAAAGGGCCTGTGGAATTTTTCACCTATGGACCTTAAAATACCTTATGATGTAATAGTTGAAAATGTCCATTTGAGCGATAGCCTAATGGTTTTGGGATATAAACTCAATGACAGATTTCCCAGAGATTAAAGCAAGTATATATAACGAGTAAAAGCCGGCTGACAGCCGGCTTTTGTTATTCGTTCCTGAATACCCTGTATGAGTGAGCCCATAATACTTCATAGGCTCTGTCGGTATGATACTGGTCAGACAAGGTTATCTTCAAACAACCTTGTTCGAATTCTCTGCTGTTGGAAACATTAATATTCTTAATATTTATATTACTGTTCCCTAGCAGTGTAGCGATTTTTCCTATAATACCCGGCTCATCCCTGACATCCACCAGCAACTCGAAGCTTGGAGGAATAAGGCCGGCAGCTCTGGCAGAAAAACCATCTCTGAATATCTTGGCATCCTCAAAGAAGTTGTAAATTTCCTCATTATTTGAAGTTTTTATATTCAGGATAAAATCATTAATTATTTTGTTATAGTCCATTAACAGATCTACTACAATTTCACTATTGCTTAAAACAATATTTTCCCACATGGCCGGGTTGGAGGAGGCTATTCGTGTAATATCCTTAAAACCGCCGGCCGCCAGCATTTTAATTAATCCGTCGCTGCTTTCCTTGTTTTGTGCAAGTGAAACCAGTGCAGATGCAATAATGTGAGGTACATGGCTTATACAACCTGTAACCAGATCATGCTGCAGCGGGGTGACAACAATAGGTATGGCACCTATATCCTTCAGAAGCTGCCGTATTATTGAAACTGCGTGGTCAGTAGTACTTTTTACGGGAGTCAACACATAATAAGCATTCTCAAACAAATGAGATAAGGAATTGGGATACCCTGATTTTTCTGTTCCGGCCATTGGATGACCGCCAATAAAAACAGGTGCCTTGGGCAGTCTATCAATATAACCGCAAATTTCTCCCTTTGTACTGGCTACATCAGTTATAATACAATCCTGCTTAATCCTGTCTGACAGCAGCGAAATGAATTCAAAAGCTTTTCTGACAGGGGTGCATAAGAAGATTATGTCAGAATCATATATGGTCCGGCAGCATTCAGTGTAGCCATTATTTATTACTCCCTCTTTCTCTGCAAGCCTGAGAGAAGGAGTACAGCTGTCAACGGCATTTATCTGAAGGTCCCGGTTTTTCTGGCGGAGTGCTTTTGCCAGAGAGCCGCCTATAAGACCGAGACCTATTATTGATATGCTTTTAACCATAGTAGTTAAATTCTCTATCCACTATTGGTGCAAGCTTGCTTATATCTTTGCACAGAAAATCAAAATCTTTTGGGCTAAGTTGCTGAGCAGCGTCCGACAGCGCCATCATTGGATTGGGATGTACTTCAATTATCAGACCATCCGCACCGGCGGCAATGGCTGCTCTGGAAAGGGGCGCAACAAATTTGGATTTGCCGGCAGCATGACTTGGGTCAACTATTACAGGAAGATGACTCATGTTTTTGACCACAGGAACTGCGCTTATATCCAAAGTATTTCTTGTTGCGGTTTCAAAAGTTCTGATGCCTCTTTCGCAAAGAACCACATCATAATTTCCTTCACTCATTATATATTCAGCTGCATTGAGCCATTCGTCAATAGTTGTTGCCGATCCGCGTTTTAAAAGCACAGGCTTCATAGACTTTCCGACCTCTCGGAGAAGGGTGAAGTTCTGCACGTTTCTGGCCCCGATCTGGAACATATCAACATAAGGTATTGAAAGTTCCACAGCCTTTTCGCTTGTAACTTCAGTTATGATTTGGAGACCGGTTTCATCCTTGGCAGCCTTTAAAAGTTTCAGGCCTTCTTCCTCCAACCCCTGGAAAGCGTAGGGAGATGTTCTCGGTTTAAAAGCTCCGCCCCTTAAAAACTGAGCGCCTGATTTTTTCACGGCCCGGGCAGCTTCCATTATCTGCTCATAACTTTCTACTGCACAAGGACCTGCCATAACAGCAAGCTCCTTACCGCCGATTTTTACTCCGTTAACATCAACTACACTTGGTTCGGGCCTGAAGGTTTTTCCTGCAAGCTTAAAAGACTCGACAATGGGAACCAGTTTCTCGACACCAGGCATTAATTCAAGAGGTATGTCTCTAAGAACACTTTTATCACCTATAATGCCTATGATGGTTCTTTCTGTTCCCTGAGAGATATGAACTCCCAGCCCGGAATTCTTTAAAACATTAATTACGTCGTCGATCTGCATTTGATTCGACTTTGGATTCATTACAATAATCATGAAATCAACATCCTTTCTACCATTTTACATTTAGTCTGGTTAAAACCGTTCTACCATAATACTTAACCGAGCGCCGGTAATATTGAATTCTATAATCAATATTACTGCATAGGAATAATTATATTTCGAGGGAGATAGTTTTCAAAAAGATAAGGCGGAAGAGGGTGCAATAATTGCTTTATTGCAACGAAGTACTGCGAAGCAGTACTTTTCGACAACGCAGTATTTTCAGAAAACAGCCCCTGGAAAAATGGAAAGTTATTATTTATTCATTCCTTGGTTATCTACAGAAACTATTATATAGTATTGGAACGAATTTATAAACTAAAAAGTGCAGCAGTTAATCTTTGCTAATAAAAATAAGGGTATAAATGAAAAAATATATAAATATAATTTACATATTCGGGATAATATAGATATTATATAATACATATTTTAAAATAATTAAAAAAATTTTATATTAAAAAAAGGAAAATCATATAATAAATAGAATAGATAATACATTGATTTTTGTTAAATCTGCTGAAAATTAATAATTATTATATGGAGTATTTAGATATTTTAAATAACGAGGCAATAGATGTCCCCACCTCTACAGGTGGCGGGTACCTTTTCCGGTTTCAGGCCATGAGCACATATTTCCCGCTTCGTTTAAAACGCTCAGAGGTAATAATATTTTTCTACAGCCGAAAAATTTTATCTGAACCTATGCGTTATAATAAGTATTGATTCATTGTTAGGTTGCTGCTGTAAAATGGTCTTAATCAACTCTGTTTATTCTTTTGCACCTGCTTTCTTTATTTTTTGTAAGAAGGCACCGGGGTTAGGTCCAAAGGGACTTAAACTCACATGGAAAATTTGCTTTGGCTTTGAAGCGGTTTCTGGGAATATTTAATAAATAAAACCCCGACGGGAGTTGTTTTTTATTTATTCCTTAAATAGTGTGAAACGATTAAAAACAATAAGGGGGAATGATTATGAAGGACTATGCCGTACAAAAACTACGGAATATTTGCCTCTTGGCTCACGGTAACGGAGGAAAAACTACCCTGGCAGAGGCCATGCTGTTCAATACAGGAGTGTTGGACAGATTCGGCAAAGTGGCTGATGGTACAACCACAACAGACTATGATCCTGAGGAAATCAAAAGAAAAATTTCTATTAGTACTGCTATGGCTCCATGTGAATGGTTGGACCATAAGATCAATGTAATTGATACTCCCGGTTATTTTGATTTTGTTGGAGAAGTAATGCAGGGTATCCGCGTGGCAGAGGGGGCGGTTATCGTTGTTTCAGCAAAGAGTGGTGTTTCTGTGGGAACGGAAAAATCATGGGCATATGCTAAAGAACACAATGCTGCAAAAATATTCTTCATTAACAAAATGGATGAGGAAAATGCCAATTTCAATGCTGCATTGGACAAAATGAAGAGTACCTTCGGAAACGGAGTTATTCCTTTCCAGCTTCCGATCTATGAAGCTGAAAAATATGTTGGTTATGTAGATGTAATCAATATGACAGCGAAAAAATTCCAGAAGGATAAAGTGACTGATACTCCAATTCCTTCTGATTTAACTGATAAAATTTCCAAAATAAAAGATTCCCTAAATGAACTGATAGCCGAAACAGATGAAGCTCTTATGGAAAAATTCTTTGGGGGTGAAGAATATACAAGTGAGGAAATTCAGAGGGGTATAAAAGCCGGCATGGCAGATGGCTCAATAGCACCGGTGTTCTGCGGTTCGGCATTGCAGAATACGGGTGTTCAGGAATTGATGAATGCTGTTATTGAATATATGCCATCTCCTGAAAGCTTAAATATTAAAGCTGAAAAAGCAGGCAGTGATGAAACTGTAGAAATCAAGGCCAATCCTGCAGGACCTTTGGCAGCTTTGGTATTCAAAACAATTGCCGATCCGTTTGTCGGAAAAATATCCATGTTCAGAGTTTATTCGGGAACTTTGAAAGCCGATTCGGCAGTCTACAATGCTACAACTGAAAGGGTTGAAAAAATAGGACAGATATTTGTAATGCGCGGTAAAAAGCAGATACCCACCGACAGGCTCATAGCAGGAGATATTGGAGGCGTGGCTAAACTTGCCGCTACAAATACCAATGATACATTGTGTGACCAGAATACCAAAGTGGTCCTGAACAAGATAGTATTCCCTGACCCTGCACTTTCGCTGGCTGTTGAACCAAAGGCAAAGGGAGATGAAGAAAAGATCAGCTCGGGTTTGCATAGACTGCAGGATGAAGATCCAACCTTTAAGGTCTCAACCAATGTTGAAACACATCAAACCCTTATTTCAGGTGTGGGTGAACAGCATCTTGATGTTATAGTAAGCAAATTGAAAGCTAAATTCGGAGTGGCAGTCAATCTTGTGGATCCAAAGGTCCCTTACAGGGAAACTGTAAAGAAGAAGGTCAAGGTTGAAGGAAAGCATAAGAAACAGTCGGGCGGACACGGACAGTACGGTCATGTTTGGATTGAATTTGAACATGGGGATAAGGAAGACCTGATATTCGAAGAGAAAATATTCGGAGGTTCGGTGCCAAAATCCTATCACCCTGCCGTTGAAAAAGGGTTGAGAGAAGCAATTGTCAGAGGTATTCTGGCCGGATATCCTGTAGTAAATCTTAAGGCTACTCTGGTAGATGGCTCCTACCATGATGTTGATTCCTCGGAAATGGCATTTAAAATCGCTGCAAGACTTGCATATAAGAAAGGCTTGCCTATGGCCTCTCCTACACTTCTGGAGCCCATAGCACATGTTGAAGTCTATGTGCCGGAAAACTATATGGGTGATATCATCGGCGATCTGAACAAGAGACGCGGCCGTATTCTGGGAATGAATCCACAGGACAATGGTCTGCAGCAGGTTGAAGCTGAAGTGCCGCAATCGGAGATGTTCAAATATGCTACCGATCTAAGGTCCATGACTCACGGCCGCGGATATTTCAAGCTTTGGTTTGACAGATATGAAGAAGCCCCTGCAATTGTGGCAAACAAGATAATTGAAGAGGCTAAGAAGCACATGGTGGAAGAGGAAGAAGAATAGCAGTCATAAAATTCTCCGGTATATGCCAATTACAGGACTCCGCAATAAAAGGAGTCCTGTTTTACTGCCCGGGAAAAGTAAACCTTATTGATACATAATATTTTTGTTTCAGCAAATTAATTAATTTTTTTAAAGCATATTGACTTGAAATATGAAAGGTTATAGAATTTAAATATAGACAAATGATAGCGCTAACACTTCTTTAAAACTGTAAATAATAACGAGGCGATTGTCTTGTTGAAACGCAAAAATGTAATAAAGGTTTTTTACAGTTGAAAAATGTTATCTGAACTGATGTGTTATAGACAACAAGTTTAAAATATCTTGAAAAGGAACATCTTAGAGCCTGTATAAATTCTGCTTGTGCTAGGCATTTTAGGTAGATTTTGTGTCAGGCAAGGCAAATTTCCGAAGTAATAATTTGTTTATTACAAGAAAATTTAACGCAGAATGGCGCAAAATCCACCAAAATGATGGGCGCAATGAGATGTTAGATAGGTTCTGAAAATGGCAACTATGAAGGATGTGGCACAATCGGCCGGAGTTTCACTCATAACCGTCTCCAGAGTAATCAATACTCCTGAAATTGTTTCAGAGGCAACGAGACTCAAAGTAGAGAAGGCTATGGAAGAGCTGGACTTTATGCCGAACTTTGCTGCTAAAGCACTGGCACAGAACAATACCCGCACAATATATCTTTATATCCCAAGAAATATCGGTATTTCTGACCCTTTTATCATGCATCTCATTGCAGGTGTCAGCGAAGAACTGAGTAATGCCAATTATCTGTTTTTGGTAAAAAGGGAGCTGGAGTTTAACCACCGTTGTGATGGAGTAATTATTATGGGATTGGAATTAAGTGAAGAAAATGTATTTACCACTAAAATAAAGATACCTTTCGTTCTATTTGGTAAAAATGATCTGGATATAGACTGTGTAGACGTAGATAATGAATTGGGCGCTGTAATGATGATGGATAGGCTAATTGCCAATGGTCACAAAAAAATTGGCTTTATTATGAGAGATACAAGTCAGCGCTATGCCATTGAACGTCTGGAAGGCTACAGGAAAGCATTGGAGAAGCACAATATCCCATTTGATGAGAAGCTTGTAAGATATGCCGAAAACTCAGAGCAGGAGGGCTATATAAATGCCTATGATCTGATGACCAGGGAAAAGCCTACGGCAATATTCTGCTGTGTTGACCTGCTTGCAATAGGTGCCTTCAGAGCAGCCGAGAAGCTTAAGCTTAAAATACCCAGAGATATATCAATCGCAGGTTTTGACAGTCTAATATTTGATTTGATACCAAAGGTCCCTCTTACAACAGTGCGGCAGCCGGTATATGAAACCGGAAGAGCACTTGCGGCACGGCTTCTGGATAGACTTAAAAACCCGGATCTACCCTTTGAAAAGAAATATATTGAACCTGAAATGATATGGAGAAAATCAGTTGGCCCGGTTAAATAAGTATTTTATTATTGCAGATTTCTGACGAAAACATAAATACCGAGCGTTTTTTGGCCAAATATGATAACGCTGACACCAACATTAGCTTACTCCAATTTTTTTTCTTGAAAATGATAGCGCTAACATACTTAGCAAACATAATAACAAATTTTATTAAATGAAGAGGTGCATATGAATACAGTAAAAATCATTCAAACAGCCAAGGATACTGATGACAGATTAACTGAAAAAGGAATATTCAATCTTGAGAAGACTAAGTCCTCCGGAGTAATACTTTCAATAAATAAGGATATAGGTTTTCAAAAAATAATTGGTTTCGGAGGCGCATTTACAGAAGCAGCAGCCTATACATTTTACAACATGAATCCTGCAAAAAGGGATGAGATAATAAAAAAATATTTTGACCCTCAGGCTGGTATAGGTTATTCAATCGGGAGAGTCCATATCCACAGCTGTGATTTTGCCCTTGGCAATTATACATATGTTGAAGAAAACGACAAGGAATTGAAAACCTTTGATATTTCTCATGAGGATAAATGGACAATTCCCATGATTAAAGAGGCAATCAAAAACCGCAATGGGGATATTGCTCTGCTGGCATCACCCTGGAGCCCGCCGGCCTGGATGAAAACAAATAATGAAATGAATCATGGCGGGCAACTGCTTCCCCAGTATAGAGAAGCATGGGCAAATTACTTTGTCAGGTATATAAAAGCTGCTAGAGCCAAAGGTCTGAACATTTGGGCGGTCAGTGTCCAGAATGAACCCGCAGCAGTGCAGACCTGGGATTCCTGCATTTATTCGGCAGAAGAAGAGGGTGCTTTCGTAAGAGATTACCTGGGCCCAATATTACAAAAAGAAGGACTGGGAGATGTAAAAATCTATATATGGGACCATAACAGAGACATTATGGTCGAAAGGGTAACCGGTGCTTTATCCGATCCGGAAGCCGCAAAGTATGTGTATGGAGTTGCAAATCACTGGTATGTTTCGGAGGCTTTTGAGAATTTATCAAAAGTTCATGAACTGTATCCCGACAAGCACATATTATTTACTGAAGGCTGTCAGGAAGGGGGAGTACACCTGGGCTCCTGGTTAACAGGTGAAAGATACGGAAGAAATATGCTCGGGGACTTCAACAACTGGCAGGAAGGCTGGCTGGATTGGAATCTCATACTTGACGAAAACGGAGGCCCAAATCATGTGGGAAATTTCTGTGATGCTCCAATCATAGCTGATACAAAGACCCAGGAGATTCATTACAACAGTTCCTATTATTACATAGGACAGTTCAGTAAATTTGTAAAACCCGGTGCGGTGAGAATTGAGGTATCAACTGATGCTGCCACTTCACTTCAGTATGTTGCTTTTAAGAATGAGGATGGCTCTGTTGTTCTCATTGTTATGAATGAATCAGATAATGTACAGAGTTTTAATGCCGGTTACAGTGAAAAATACCTTTGGCATGTACTGCCGGCTCACTCAATAGCAACTCTTGTGTTTGAGGAATAGTTTTACCTGGTAGCTCCAAGTCGCGCCAAGGGCTCTTAAAACAATAATGCACGATTTTTAGATTTAACCATATTTGGAGGCAGCAGACAATGTTGAATTATGAAGCCGCATTTATACAGCTCAAAAATGAAAGATTGGAAGTTCAGATATCACAGCCGGGCATGTTTTATACAGGTTCCCGTTTTGATTGGGCCGGATTTGTTACACGGGTTACCCTGGACTGCAAACATACTTTTTGTGTCCCTGAATCACTTGTTCCGGGAATGGGTTCGGGAGGACAGGGGTTTTGCGGAGAATTTGGAATTGATGAACCTGTAGGGTATGAGGATGCAGCTCCTGGAAACTACTTTCCCAAAATTGGAGTCGGTCTGCTAAAAAAGCCCGATTCAGAGCCCTATAACTTTTACAGGGAATATTCCGTTACTCCTCTTGATTTCAGTGTGATTGCAACTGCCGAAAACGTAAAATTTCATACTAAAGCAGCAAATAACAATGGCTATTCCTATGAATATGTGAAAGAGATCGGACTTGACGGCAATTTTCTTACAATTCGGTACATGCTTAAAAACACTAGCAGTGAAAAAATTGTTACTAATGAATACTGTCACAATTTTATTGGAATCGATAATGAAATTATAACAGAAGACTACAAATTAAAGCTGCCAAATGAGATAAATGCCGAAAAGGTGGTTGGAGATCTAAATATAAAGGATAATACAATAACCTGGCCGGGTACTGGAGTGAAGAGGGAATTTTATTGCATCGCAGCAGAATATGTAAATGCCCCGGAATTCTCTTGGGAACTTTATAATACCAATGCAGGAGTGGGAGTTCGTGAAATCGATGACTTCAAGGCAGTCAAATTTGCTTTATGGGGCAGCAGCCATGTAGTCAGTCCTGAAACCTTCATAAAGCTTGAACTTGACCCCGGACAGCCAAAAGTCTGGTCACGTAAATATGAATTCTACTATTAAATATAAGAACAGGATGGTAAAACTATGGCAAAGGGTTGGAAGTTTATTGATGATAAGGGTACCTTCGAAATAGATGCTCCTCATAAAAACAGCTATCTGTATTTTCCTCTTGCAAATGAGGCGGGAATGATGTCGAATATCACGCCGACTCTTAATGGAGACATAAAGGCAGGACAAAATACATTTTTTAACTTGCCGGTTTCGGCCGAAGATCTGCACAACACAAAATCAAACAGAAATTTCTGGATTTATATTGAAGGGAAGGGGGCCTGGTCTGCAGCAGGCACATCTTCCCGTCAATATGCAAATATGTTTAATAACGAAGCAGAGGAAAAGGTTACCTTGCAGGCCGGATTTCTATGGCACAAGGTAGTCAGGGAGAACAGCAGGCTTGGAATAAAGTCAGAAATAACCAGCTTTGTCCCAGCCAACAAACACAGGATTGAACTCATGAGAGTTATAATTACCAATACGGGTGCAGAA
>JAQSXC010000085.1 GCA_029266335.1 Eubacterium sp.
GCCCATAAATATATGCCGCTTGGAGTCGATAAAGGTTTTACGATTTTTATAGAGACTTGTAAAAAGCTGCTAAAGGCAGCGGATAATATCCGGTTTCATGTGGTGGGTAATTTTGAGCGAAGTGAAGTAGATGTCAGTGAGTTGGGAAACAAAATCGTTTTCTATGGTCTTAAGGATAAAACTTTTTTCCCTGCTTTCTTTTCAAAAATGGACATTATTGTTTCACCAAATCTGCCATATGTCCTCATCCCCGGCAAAAACATTGATGGTTTTCCGACGGGCTGCTGTATCGATGCTGCTTTGCACAACGTTGCTGTTTTCTGTACCGACCAGCTCAATATGAATGAACACTTTAAACACAAGAATGATATTTTTATTATTACGCCGGATGCTGAAGCAATCACTAAAAACATCCTGGAATATTATAATGACCCCGCTGAGCTATACCGGATGTCGGCACAAGGGCAGGCAAAATTCAGAGAGATTTTCGACTTTGATAAGCAAATGAAAGCCAGGACATCCGTTATAGAACAATTTATATAAAACAAATATCAAACACAAGACTGTTTAAAATGGCTGATAAAAAACAGGCAGAAGCGCATTTGGAGAAATAATACAAGATATGGGATTCAGACGTTTTATATACGCTGCAGGATGTTATTTATAGATTATATGTTCTGAATTTAGTGATCAATCAAGATAATTAATTTCAGATACTAAGCATAAAATAAGGGCATGTTCATTAAACCTTGAATGAACATGCCCTTGAAATTGTTATCCTATTGCATCATGGCCCTCTTCGCCGGTTCTTATTCTATAACATTCTTCGATTGGGAGGACAAAAATCTTTCCATCACCGATATTACCTGTCCTTGCAGCATTAATTATGGCATCAACAGTTGGTTTTACGTATTCGTCGTTAACTGAAATCTCGAATTTAACTTTATTCAGAAGATTTACTTCAGTTACGGCACCACGATAGCTCTCCGTATAACCCATTTGCTGCCCGCAGCCTTTTACATGGCTTACAGTCATTTTATGAATCTCAGCATTGAATAAAGCCTGCTTAACATCTTCAAATGCTTCCGGCCTTACTATTGCCACTACCATTTTCATAACAAACCCTCCTTAAATACCGAATATATTCCTACTAAATATATTATATATAATTTACCAAATAAACACTATAATTTCTTTAATAACACACATTACGAGGTACTTTTATGTTCAAAAATATAAAAATTGTGTTATAATTGCTATGCATGTACTAAAAAGTATTTCTGATAAAAATTTTTAATATATATATAAAATTTCAATTAATTTCATTTTTTATTCAGGCCTGTTTAAATGGTCTGTGGAGGTCAAATGGGAAAGAAACTGCTTATGGGTAATGAAGCAATTGCCCTTGGTGCTATAAAAGCGGGAGTCAACGTGGTTACGGGTTATCCTGGAACTCCTTCTACTGAGGTTCTGGAAACAATAGCTCATCACAATCCGGGTGATATTTATGTTGAATGGTCGGTAAATGAGAAATCTGCTATGGAAATTGCTGCGGGAGCTGCTTACAGTGGAGCCAGAACCATGGTCACCATGAAGCAGGTTGGTTTGAATGTGGCTTCAGACCCTTTGATGAGTCTGGCATATATAGGCGTTAAGGGCGGTATGGTGGTACTTGTGGCTGATGATCCAGGACCGTTTTCTTCTCAAACGGAACAGGATACCAGACATTTTGCAAGATTTTCAAATCTTCCTGTGCTTGATCCCTCAACTCCTGAGGAAGCTTACCAAATGATTCAATATGCCTTTGAGCTTTCAGAGCTGGTAGAGCTGCCTGTATTTTTAAGGCCTACAACAAGAGTCTGTCATGCCTGCAGCACAATAGAACTGGATGACAGCAGAACAGTGCATAAGCCCCAGGGTTTTGTAAAAGACCCCAAGTGGGTTATTTTCCCCAGCCTGGCTTACAGAAAGCATCTGCACATTGAACAGCTGCAGCACAAACTCAGCGATATCTATTCCGGACTCAGCTTCAACAAGGTTTACGGCAGCGGAAAGTTGGGCATAGCTGCGTCAGGTGCAGCCTATACCTACGCGGTCGAAGCTGTTGACAAGCTTCAGGCTGATGTGAAGGTGTTCAAGGTTGGAACTCCCTATCCGCTTCCAAAGGCCAGTGCTGAAGAGTTTCTGTCAGGACTTTTGGAGGTTATTGTATTTGAAGAGCTTGATCCTGTTTTGGAAGAGGAGCTCACAATGTTATGTGCTTCAACCGGCAGGAATACTAAAATCCTTGGTAAGAAGTCTGGAAACCTTCCTTTCGCAGGAGAATATACTTTTGAACTGGTTTATGAAGCACTTGGCAGGTTCCTTGGAAGACAGGTGGAAGCAGTTCCAAAGGCGGCTTTGCCGGAGTTGCCCGTAAGGCAGCCGGTATTGTGTGCAGGTTGTCCTCACAGGGCTTCATTCTATGCGGTCAAGCTGGCAATGAAAAGTCAGAAGGCTGTATTCACCGGAGATATCGGCTGCTACACTCTCGGTAATGCAAAGCCGCTTGAAATGGTTGATACCTGTCTTTGTATGGGAGCAGGTATAACAGTAGCGCAAGGTATAAAGAGGGCTGAACCGGATACCAGGGACATTGCATTTATAGGAGACTCTACTTTTTTTCATACAGGGATTCCGGGCATAGTCAATGCAGTTTATAATAATACAGATATTACCGTAGTTATCCTGGATAACAGTACCACCGCAATGACAGGACATCAGCCTCACCCTGGAATAGGTAAAACCATGATGAACAGTATCTCTGAGAAGATTGACATCTATGGTGTTGTAAAGGCTTGTGGAGTTGGTCATATTGTAAAGGGAAATCCTTTGGATTTCAGAAATTCTGTGGAACTGATCAAAAAGGCAGTGGAGCATAAAGGTCCGTCAGTTGTTATATTTGAGGCTCCATGCATCGCACTTTTCAAGCCTGTGATTAAGTACAGCGTAAATGAAAACTGTAAAAACTGTAAGAAGTGTATTAAGGAAATAGGCTGTCCGGCAATATCCACCGTAGCCGGAAAGGTAGTCATAGAACCTTCACTCTGCTACGGCTGTGGCTTATGTACAAATGTATGTCCTTTTGATGCCATAGGAGGGTCACATAATGAGTAATTTATTAAATAAGGATATAGAGTATGATATATTGATATCGGGTGTTGGCGGACAGGGAACGGTACTTGCTTCAAGATTGATTGCAGCTGCAGCCATTATTCAGGGAAGCTTTGCAAGGACTTCAGAGACGATAGGGATGTCACAGCGCGGCGGTTGTGTTGTTAGTCACGTGAGAATAAACAGTGAAAAGTCAAGTTCCATTATTCCTCTTGCCAGCGCAGATATGATAATTGCCTTTGAACTGACGGAGGCTGCAAGAAGCCTGCCAAGACTGAAAAAAGGCGGCTGTTGCATTGTTAACACTCAAACAATAACGCCTGTTTCAGCATCATTGGGAACCTCAAACTATGATATCGGAGAAATAACTGATTTTATCAATAATACTGCAGGGGCCGTTCATTTTATTGACGGCTACAGTCTGGCAAATCAGGCGGGCAATGTAAAGGCAGTTAATGTTGTTCTGCTTGGGGCTGCTACAGCTGCAGGTAAAATGCCCTTCAGCCGTGAAATAATTGAGGAAGCCATTATAGAAAATGTGCCGCAAAAATTCAGAGAGCTGAATCAAAAGGCATTTGAACTTGGTTATGACTATATTGTAAAACAGCTCTAAAAATAATAATTGATAAAGACATAAACTATGAAAACTAATTTTGCGGCCGTTATTGCGGCTCATGGAGGTCAATATGAGTGGAAATAAATTGGGAAAACAAAAGCACATAGCTTTGGTAGCACATGATAACAGAAAGCAGGATTTGATCAATTGGGTAAAAGGCAAAGCGGATATTCTTGGAAGACAGTTTTTATGCGGAACCGGTACAACAGCTCAACTTATTTCTGAAAATACGGGATTGCCGGTAAAACGCTATAAAAGCGGTCCCCTTGGTGGAGATCAGCAGATAGGTGCTTGTATTGCAAATGGTGAGGTCGATTTTATGGTATTCTTCTGGGATCCCCTTACCTCACAGCCTCACGATCCCGACGTCAAGGCTCTGCTTAGAATAGCAGTCCTTTATGATATTCCGGTGGCCATGAATCAGTCCACAGCCGATTTCCTTCTGTCCTCCTCCTTAATGGAGGATGAATATGAAAGAAATGTTGTTGATTATTACAGCAGAATACGCAAGGAACATTTCGGGAGTTATTAAATCAACAAATAAGTAATCCAGTAATAATATCTCTATTGAACTTCCGTACTAACTTTATATAAATGGATTGCCCCCAAAGTAATTTCATGAAATAGTTTGGTTCACCAATTGTATAACTTTAAAAGTTAATTTAATAATTAGCCTCAATGGACAAATAAAGTAAAAGTTTATATAATGAAATAAAATATATTTAATAGAAAGAAGAGATGAGTTGAGATGAGCAGGGGTCAGTTTGAAATGTTTCAGGAACTACTCAGGAATGTAAGTGAAAACAGTCCTTTTTACAGGGAAAAATTCAGAAAAAACGGAGTGGATGTAAGAGAGATTACATCCATGGATATGATAAACATTTTACCTTTTACTACAAAGGAAGAATTGAGAGATGCATATCCTCTTGGTTTGCAGGCGGTTCCTGAAGAAAAAATAGTCAGAATTCATTCATCATCAGGTACTACAGGAAAACCCATAATAATTCCGTATACTGCGCAGGATGTGGCCGACTGGGCTGAAATGATGTCCAGAAGCTATCAAATAGCAGGGATTACTCCTAAGGACCGGATCCAGATCACTCCTGGCTATGGCTTGTGGACAGCCGGAATAGGCTTTCAGGCAGGTTGTGAAAAACTTGGTGCCATGGCTGTTCCAATGGGACCTGGAAACACTGATAAGCAGCTCCAGATGATGATGGATCTCAAATCTACAGTAATAATCGGAACCTCTTCTTATGCCCTAGTTTTGGCAGAAGAAGTAGAGAAGAGGGGACTCCGCTCCGAGATTAAGCTTAAAAAAGGTGTAATAGGTTCTGAACGCTGGGGTGAAAAAATGAGGCAGCGTATCAAGAATGAACTTGGTATAGATATTTATGATATATATGGTCTCACCGAAATTTATGGACCTGGAATAGCGATAGATTGTGACTGTCACGACGGTATGCACTACTATGACGATTTCCTTTACTTCGAAATAATTGATTCTGTAACCGGAGAAGTTCTTCCGGAAGGAGAAACAGGAGAACTGGTTATAACCACCCTGAGAAAAGAAGGAGCACCCCTGTTGAGGTACAGAACCAGAGATCTTACAAGAATTATTCCCGGTAAATGTGAATGTGGACTTTCCTATCCGCGTATTGACAGAATAATTGGACGTACTGATGATATGGTAAAGGTCAAAGGCGTAAATATATATCCCGGACAGATTGATGAGATATTGAAAGAGGTAGATGGTGTCAGCAGTGAATATCAGATAATTATAGACCACATCAATGGAAAGGATGTTATGACTTTAAAGGCTGAGTACAACTCAGACGGTGATACTGCACGTGAGGATATAGAATTCAATATTGTTGATTTGTTTAAGAAGAGGATTGGAATTCATATAATTGCCGAAATTAGCGGTATTGGCAGCCTTCCCAGGAGTGAAAAGAAAAGTAAGAGAATAATCGATTACAGACAAAATTGAATTTAAATTCAAAAATTATAGCAGCGGGCTGGAGTTTCCATTAAATAAGGAACTCCGGCTTTTTTGTTTAGCCGTTCTTTATGTAAATATTGGCAGACACTTTACATTTTGTTCACAATTCAAACACAGGTTTTACATAAAAGTTTAATACTATTGTTATAACAAGGTAATGGATATCCCGAGCCTCCACTGGTGCAGGGCTGATTTTGTTAGCTTTTGTACCGCTTTGGTTTTCAGGCGGCAAGCACATATCTCCCGCCTCGTTGAAACGCGCAGAGGTAATACATTTTTTCCATAGCGGAAAAATTTTATCTGAACCTATGCGTTATATATGCAAAGGTGTTTATTACAATTTTTATTACCAATAACAAAATTGAAGAGGTGGAATTATGCAAAAAGGCATAAAGCGTATTAAGTGGAATAGGAAAAAATTTATCACACTTTCTATAGTGGCTTTAGTTATCATTTCAATTTGTATCGGCTTTTTCCTGATTACTAAAAACAAGGCGGTAAGCAGTGCTTCAGCCTCGGCAAAAAGAACGGTACAGGTTACCAGGGGAAATATCGAGGTAGCTCTGTCAGGTTCGGGAACAGTAACCTCTGCCAATACTTCAGATGTTATGTCAAATGTTCAGGGGAAAATAACAAAAGCATATTTTAAAGAAGGAGATAAGGTAAAAAAAGGCGATATGCTTTTTGAGATCGATGACACAGATGCCAAACTGAATATACAAAAGATTGAAAATCAGATCAGCCAGGCAGAGCTCAGTGTTAACAGCAATCAGAAGAGTTTCAGCAATTTGACGGTTACCGCCCCTTTTGACGGGAGAATATCAGAGATAGCAGCAAAGGCCGGGGAAAGCGTAAACAGCAATATGACACTTTTTACAATAACTCAAACCTCAAAGCTCACACTTTCAGCACCTGTCAGCACCACAGACATCCCGGATATCAAGGTGGGGCAAAAAGCGCAGGTTTCTGTACAGGAGATTATGGATACAATCGATGGAGTTGTTACAGCCATTGATGATTATACATATACCGCCTCAAATGGAGGAATGGTGAGAAATGTTGAAGTGACTGTAAGTAATCCCGGTAGGATCACCGACTCCAATACAGCTGCTGTAGAAATTTCTACAGCCAACGGAACTAAAAAAAGCAGTGAGGTTTCAAAATTCCAATATGCAGATAAACAGGTCGTCAAGTCTGCGACAAACGGTACTTTTTCCACTGTAAATATCAAGGAAAACCAGTATGTCAAAAAAGGTGATGTATTGATTCAAATTGAAAATGATGACCTGCAGATATCCTCTCAAACCAACAATCTTAAGGTCCAGGATCTTGAAAACCAGCTTGCTGCAGCTCAAAAACAACTGGAGGATTACAGGATATATTCGTCTATAGACGGTACAGTTACCGGTGATACCGCAGTAGCAGGCGACAGTATCAAAAATGGTGACACACTTATAAGCATAAGAGATTTTGACCAGATGCAATTCACCATATCAGTAGATGAATTGGATATTTCCAAGGTTAAAGTGGGTCAGGATGTTTCAATAACAATTGATGCTCTTGAAGAAACAACAACCAAGCCACTTACCGGTGAAGTTATTTATAAAGCTATGGAGGGTTCTTCCAGCAATGGTGTTGCTACCTATGATGTAAAGATCAAGATCAATGAAACAGATAATCTTCTTGCAGGAATGAATGCCAATGCCAGCATAATTTTGAGCCAGGCTGAAAATACACTTATGGTGCCTCTTGAGGCCATAACAAAGATGGGTGACAGAGCATTTGTAAGGGTAATAGGAACTGGAGATTCACAGGGGCAGCCCGGAGAGCAGATGCCGAAAGGAGAACCCAATAGCAGTACCGGCAGCAATAATAGCAGTAATAACAGTAACAATTCCAATACAAACAGAGCCAATAGAAATGCCAATGGCTACGGAAACAACAGTGGCTATGGTCAGAGAAATAATCAGAATTCATCGGGCAACTCGTCCAAAAGACAAATGTCAGCAGCAAATTCTGCAAATCAGGAGTATTATCAGGGAACCGTTATGAAAACAGTTGAGCTGGGAGTAAATAATGATACATATGTAGAAATCAAAAGCGGCTTGTCTGAGGGGGATGTGGTTGTTCTTCCGCCGCTTGTTACAAATTCCACCTCCAGTTCGGGTAATAATCAGAACGGCTTCAGTCTTGGAGGTATGGGAGGCGGAATGATGGGCGGAGGAGGATTACCTTCTGGAGGAATGCCCCCTAGCGGCAACGGCGGTCAAACAAATAGGAATTCCGGCAACCAAAATCAATCCGGTTCACAAAATCAGCGAAATTAAAAATATACCGAAAAGTGACTTACGGGTATGGGATAGTCTATCCCATACCGGAAATGGAGATAAGCAGGCATGATACAAATATCGAATATGTGTAAGGTATATGAGATGGGTGACAACTCAATATATGCTCTGAACAATGTCTCATTGCACATTGCTAAACACGAATTTGTAGCAATTGTGGGTCCGTCCGGTTCTGGTAAATCAACGCTGATGAATATGTTGGGGTGCCTTGATGTACCTACATCCGGGACTTATGTTTTAGATGGGCATGAAGTCAGCAAGCTCAATGATAACCAGCTTGCTGAAATAAGAAATAATAAAATCGGTTTTATATTTCAGGGGTTTAATCTGTTAAAGAAGCTGACGGCGGTTGAAAATGTTGAGCTGCCTCTTATTTATCAGGGAGTGGGCCATAAGGAAAGGCTGAGGAAGAGTATAGAAGCCCTGGAAATGGTAGGACTGGGAGAAAGAATATATCATACCCCAAATGAACTGTCGGGGGGGCAGCAGCAGAGAGTTGCTATTGCAAGAGCTCTGGTAAGCGAGCCGCCGCTGATTCTGGCAGACGAACCCACAGGTAATCTTGATACCAAATCAGGAGCAGATATTATGAAAACGCTCCACCAGCTGCATCAGAGAGGAAATACAATTGTACTTATAACTCATGACAACAATGTAGCAGCGCAGGCAAATAGAATTGTAAAGATTCAGGATGGCACAATTATTGAGGATAAGGAGGCGGTATAAATGGGTTTTTTTCAAGCCTACAAAATGGCATTGAAAAGTATTGCAAGTAACAAAATCCGCTCATTCCTCACAATGCTGGGTGTAATCATAGGTGTTGGATCAGTTATAACCGCTGTGGCATTTGCCCAGGGAAGTACAAAAAGTATTACTGACTCCATAGAAGGATTGGGCAGTAACATTATATCAATAAACATTACAGGCAGAGGCAGTAACAGAAATATTACATACGACGAGCTAAAGACTTTTGGAGAAGAAAACAGCAGTGAAATAAGTATGATAGCTCCTGTTGTAAGCAATAGTATGACAGCAAAGTCGGGCACATTAAGCAGACAGACAACGGTAATCGGAACGAATGAGGAGTATGAGTACATAAAGAGCAGACATGTCCAATCCGGTAGATTTATTCTTTCCTTCGATAATGACTACATGCTTAAAACAGCGGTAATTGGAACAGCGGTTGCAAATGATTTGTTTGAGGGGCAGAATCCCATCGGACAGCAAATGAAAATAAACGGCCAGATGTTCAAGGTTGTAGGACTCCTGCAGGAAATAGACGGCAGTCAGGATTCATCGGATGACGATCAGATAATAATCCCTGTAACAGTAGCTCAAAGACTTAGCCGTAACGGTATTATCAGAACTTTTACGGTTCAGGCTGTAGATTCAGCAACAGTTGATCCTGCAATGACAAAACTGACAGAATACCTGACACAAAAATATGGCGATACCAACTCTTTTAGAGTTATGAACCAGGCACAGGTATTATCCACTCTGAATTCAATAACTGACACGTTAATGATTGTACTTGGCGGTATTGCAGCAATATCTCTAGTAGTCGGAGGTATAGGCATAATGAATATAATGCTTGTATCAGTGACCGAAAGAACCAGGGAAATCGGTATTCGTAAAGCTATTGGCGCAAAGCGGAAAAACATAATGGTACAGTTCCTTATAGAAGCCATTATGATAACAGGTATCGGCGGTGTAACCGGAATATTGATCGGTTTGTTCTGTATCCGATTCATAATAGGTGGACTTAACATAACAACACCGGTTTATTCTCCATTCTGGATGATGCTGTCTTTTGGCATATCACTGGGGGTAGGAATTATTTTTGGAATGTTCCCGGCATATAAAGCAGCCCGTCTGAATCCAATTGAAGCGTTGAGATTTGAATAAATTTACCCAGGAGGTTTTAAAAATGCTTAAAAATAAAAAGTTACTTTTAAAAATAATTAGTCTGGCAATGGTATTTGTATTTATTTTTTCCTCGGTATTTACCTATGGTGCAACCTCACAAAGCCAGTCAGACTATAACGATACGGTTGACAAACTTAAAGAGACGGGAGTTATTGATGATACCGATTTGAATACAAACGGTAAAATGCCCCGGGAACTATTTGCAAAAATTATAGTGAATGCAACCGGAAATAGTGAACTGGCCCAGTCTTTGTCAGGGTCTACAACCTTTTCGGATGTTTCAGCTGAATCCAAATACTGCGGTTATATTAACGCAGCAGCAAATTTAGGTTTTCTGTCAGCTTTTTCTGACGGAAAATTCAAGCCGGAAGCAGACCTGACCTTTGCACAGCTGTGCACTGCCATGGTTAAGGCTTTGGGCTATACCGCAAGTGACATAGTGGGAGCATGGCCCAACGGCTATATTGATAAGGCAAAAAACCTGGGACTTACCAATGGGTATAATTTTGGCAACAACAGTACACTGAATCAGAGTGCAACCGTAATAATGATCGGAAGACTGCTGAATACCAATATTAAGAAAGCAAATGCACAGGATGCCGATAAAACTCTTGTTGATTCGGTGGGACTAATGGATGACCAGAGCAACTGGGTTTATAGCAAGCCTGAGGTTGCACTAAACTTTAATCCTGACACTAAAAAACTCGGTAACATAACTTTTAGAGATGACATACCAATTTTGAGGGATACTTATAATAACACGGCATCGCCGGCTACCAAGAATGTTGGTGAAATCATTGCATTGAAAGATATCAAAGACAAGGATGTAGTATATGAGGTATACAACAAGCTCAATGTTCTGATTTATTATCTTGTGGTTGATAATAAGGTGGAAGGTCAAATAACAAGTATCCTTCCCAGCAAGTTTTCACCAAAAACATTGCAAATCAATAGTGTAAATTATGAATTTGGTCAATACGCCAACCTGAATAAATTTAATTCTTCACTGGGTTCCTATAACACCGGAGACGGTGTATCTGCCATATTGGGTTATGATGGAAAGGTCGTCGATGCCTATTATCAGGTTGATGAAAATAATGAGGATTATGCTTTTGTCTTAAATTGTTCGACAATGGTCTCAAAGGAAGCTGCCGATTATAACAAGGAATACTTTACAGTAGAATTGCTTCATGTGGATGGATCACGTAAAACCTACAAGGTAAACATAGATCCGTATGCATTTAAGTGGAGACTTGTACAGTATTCATTAATAAATGATGATACTGTTGCTTTACTGAACATGACATATGATATCAGTTCGGCTTTCCAGGTAGATATCAATAATGGAAAGATTGGTGAAAACTGCGTTACAGATAATGTAAAAATATTTAATTATACAGACTATGCCGTTAAACTTGTAAGATGGAGTGACATACCAAACGGCAGATTGTTGTCAGGAAAAATAAAATATTTGGGATATACAGGCGACTTCAAGGATGTCAATGTAATATGTGCATATGATTTATTCAACGAGCAGGAAAAGGATATGGTGGTTCAAAGTGTAGAAAAGCCTGCGAGTAGGGACGGATCCTACAAATATGAACTGGTGGCAGGCAGCAGCAAGTATACCTATACAACAAAAACTGAAGTTCCAAATGCTGAAGTCGGTACTGTGCTGAGTATGAAGCTGAATAATGATGTTATTGTAGATTACAATCATATAACAAATCCGGTAAAACAGTGGTGGTATGTCCAGGCAGTAGATTCCAAGAGGATGAAGATGGACAACGTAATTTACCAGTTCAGCAGTACGGTGTCGGTATACTTTAATGATTATTCCGGCAAGCTAAGTTCACAACCTGTTTCTAACATCAGGGTTGGCCCAAATCAAGGCTATGACAACATCAGGGTTTATACCGACAGGCCTCTGGATAACGGCGGTAAGGTTACAATGATTGTTTTCGATCTCAAATAGAGCTCTCAATCTTGCCTAAGTGTAGCAAAAAATAAAAACAGCTGACAATAAAGCGGTAATTTACAGTTTTATTGTTATTGCTGTTTTTATTTTTTTATGGAAAAATTGTATATATTTAGAAATTTGACTAATAATAAGATTACAAATTATTAATCATGCTAAACTAAAAGGAGGAAAATTAAGAATGAAAAGATTTATATCTGTATTACTGATAATTGTATTAGCAGTAAGTATGGGTGCTTGCGCAAAAAATAAAGAACCGGGTACTGCTACAACAACGGTAACTTCAACTCCTACAACTACACAAACAACACCTTCCCCGACAACTGTTTCACCGGGAGCCGCAACAAAGACACCTGGTGCTGCAACAAAGACACCGGGAGCCGCAACAAAAACTCCTGGAACGGCTACAGCTACTGCCACACCAGGAAAATAGCCGGGACGGGATAAATCAGATGCTAATTGATGTATTTATAGATCAAAGGAGGCACAAGTTAAATTAATGAAAAGATTATTGGCTTTCTTAATAATCTGCGCACTGGCAGCGGGTATGAGCGCCTGTGCGAAGGTGGAACAACCGGGAGAAGGTAAGACAACAGTCACTTCGACAAAAACACCCGCTCCAACAACTACAACCCCAACCCCGGGAAAAGCTACTCCAACGCCTGGGAAAGCATCTCCAACACCGGGCGCCACAACGAAGACACCTGGTAAAGCAACGCCTACAAAAACAGTAATGAAAGACGGAACTTATGATGCAAAAGGTGATCCCTGGGAAAATGGGGAGGAGGAAGCAACAGTAGTTATCAAGGATGGAAAGATAAGTCAGGTGACCTTAAAGAGGTTGGATAAGACAGGCAAAGAGGTAGACTACAATCTTTTCAACGGTAAAGTGCACGATGGGAAGACATATCCCAATCTCAAAGAATTCAAGGAAACTTTGGCAAAGAAGATAGTTGAAAAACAAAGTACCCAGGTTGACACAATTTCAGGTGCTACAACATCAACAAAAAACTGGCTGACTGCTGTTGAAAGAGCAATTGCAAAAGCTCAATCCTCATCGTAATTTTTAACAGAAGCAGAGAATCCATGAACAGACATATTCATGGGTTCTGCTGCTGTTTGGGGGTATTCTTCGTTTCTTGACATCGCAGGGAGCGGATAGTAAAATTAGTTAGTATTTGAATATAATCGTTTATAAGAAGGTTATAAGTTCTAATAAATAAACGGTAAGTGCAATAAGTGAGTTTAAGCCAATAAAAATTTTTATTGAAATTTTTGTTTCCGCTTAGGGCAAAATTTGCACGAAGAGGAACGGAGCTAAAATGAAATTTAGAATGCCAAAGTTTTTAAAATATATACTGAAAACAGTAGTATTCCTTATTATTTTCAAACTGATAGATGTTTCTGTAGGCGGATTTTTGTACTATCATACATATTTTAACAGACCAAACATGCATGAACTGATGTGGAATGATTTTTATTCATATGAGAAGAATTCTATTGATGTTGTGTTTTTAGGGTCATCCCATGCACGCTTTGCTTTTGATTCAGCATACTTTGACAAGGAGTTGAATATAAAAACCTTTAATTTATCAAGCTCGGGACAGACGCCGGTTGTAGGTTATTTTGCCTTGAAAGAAGCCTTAAAATATCAGAAGCCAAAACTTCTGATTTATGAAACATATTCGAGATTATTCGGAACCTCGGATAATGTCACGCCGGCTTATTTTGTTTTTGATTACATTAAAAGTTATGACATAAAAGCTGAAATGTTGGTTAACTTGTGCATGGAAAATACCTTTTCCTCATTTCTTCTTGAATCTCTGATTAAGTCATATAAATACAGAGACGGAGTGGAACCTGCTTTTGAGAATATTTTAAGCGGCAACCTGGCAAACAGCTCTGTTAAGGCCGGTAATCTTATTGAATTTGATGACTTTACCTATTATAAGGATGGCTATTTCGGCAGTGAGAAAGTGGCAAGTCAGAATAAGCTGTTTAAAACCAATCCCTTTAAAAAGGCCGGTAAAAATTTCACTTGGGATGAGAAGCAGCTGGAATACTTTAAGAAAACAATAAACCTTTGCAAGGAAAATAATATTCCGGTGCTTATGGTAACTGTGCCTATGCCTAAACCGACAATGGATTTTATGAAGGATTATGATAAATCCTACAAATATCTGAAAACTACTGCAGACAGTATGAAGGTTGACTATATTGACTTTAACCTTCTAAACAGGAAGTCAGGAACATTTACGAATGATATGTTCTATGACAGTAATCATTTAAATACGAAGGGAACGCATATTCTGGATGAAAATCTGGCACCTGTAATAAAAAATTATTTAAACTAATCAATTACTATATTGATATTTAATATTTATTAATATAGAATAAAAAAGTCAATAGCACATGAAAGCATATAATGTTTTCCCTGTTATTGCATTTAAAAAACTGGCAGAGTAGAATTTTGCGCGTTAAGTGCTAAAGGGACGGGAAGTTGCCCTTTGGACGAAAAACACAAAGGAATGATTGAATAGTATTAGCTTATTTAATTATTCCAGTTGTTTGCGGTGCAGATTTCGCATTCCGCTGCCACAAAAAGAGATACCTCTTTTATGTGGCTTTTAACAGTGTATTTACTACACTGTACCCAAACGGACACAAAATGAGGCATTTTTTGTTTTCAAGGTTTTTTTGACCTGAATCAAAAAATGTACTCGGACAAAGGGCATGATAAAAATAATCATCCCACTAAAAGGAGGTAGTGCCAATGATGCACAACAAAATCAGAAATATTCTGTTGCTAGGTCTTTTTATTGCCATGGAAGTCATCTTAACAAGATTTCTGTCTGTGGAAAGTCCAATTGTAAGAATTTCATTCGAGTTTATTCCTATTGCTATATCAGCTGTTTTATTTGGTCCTGTAATGGCCGGCACAGGTGCTGCTATTGCTGATGTCCTGGGAATGATGATCTTCCCGAAAGGAGCCTTCTTCCCGGGCTTCACACTAAGCGCTTTTGTTTCAGGTTTTCTCTATGGTATATTCTTATATAAGAAAAAAATAACTTTTATGAGAATATTTGCAGCGGTGCTTGCAGTTATTATAACCTGTAGTCTGGTTCTAAATACCATATGGCTGTTGTATCTTACCCAAAACGGTGCATATGCAATATTGACTGCCAGATTGCTAAAATGTGCTGTTTTTCTTCCTGTACAGACCTTCATGATTTACTGTGTATGGAAATATACCGTTAATTTGATCAACGGAACTTTAATTTCAAAGGTCTATAAATAAAAAATTAAAATAATATCTCTTTTTTAAGACATTTTATAATTACCTACGTATTTAAATATAAATACAAAAATAGGAGTTGAAAATATTGAAAAAGAGATATTTTTCGTTTATTGCATTATCAATGGTGTTTATAATGCTTCTTATGGCTACCGGCTGTGGCGTGAGAGTTAACGGGAAAGAGTATGAATTCTTCAAATCCGGACAGAATGAAAAGAATAATATTTTAGGAGGTATAGGCGAGCAAATCACCAATGACCAGGAAATCATCCAGGATAATCTCGGGGGTGATGAATTGGAGGTTTCATCCAATGCCGGAAATATTGATATAGCAAAATCAGATGATTCTAAAATTGAAATAAAAGTTGATAAAAAGGTAAGAGGTGCTTCTTCTCAAACAAAGAAGCTGATTCTCGATAATTTGATTGTTTCACTTGAGAACAGCGGAAATGAAAACAAAATTGTCGTTAAGACAAAGGACGGAAAAGACTTCTGGGAATGGCAGCAAGATCATCATAAGGCGTATCAGGTCACTCTTAACTTTGATATAAAACTTCCTGATAAAATAAAAGTAATTAATGCAAATACCGGCGCAGGCAATATAGATATAGTTGATGTATCAGCAGAGCTTTCCCTAAGTACTGGAGCAGGAAATGTTAATATAAATAATACATCAGCCTATGGGGTCTGCAAATTAAGCACCGGCGCAGGAAACATTGAGTTCGAAGGGAACATTGATAAAGCAGACTCCTTTGATGCTTCAACAGGAGTGGGAAATGTAAAGTTTGAAGTTCCTGAAGCCACTAAAATGTCATTAGACGCCGGAACAGGTGTTGGAGTTTTAAACGGAAGTTTTATAGAAACAGACGACTCTAACAAATTCCATTTCCAGGGTGATATCAACGGCGGCGGAACTAAGGTTAAGCTGAGTACGGGAGTAGGAAATGTAAAAGCTGACAATAATTAAGATATTAAAGTAATTTGATCATAAAAGGGATGTAAGAACAGGTTGTTCTTACATCCCTTTTGCTCTGATTCGTAAATTTAAACCTGTTAATTAAAGAATTACCTTGATTGACTCCCAAAGAATATCACAAAGCTCGCATTCCTTATTATTTACATCTGAATCAATGGTTCCGGAGAAACCGTTCTTGCCCATTTCCAGAACATAGTCTCCGATAGAAGCCGAGAGATAAAAATCACCCTGTCCGAAATTCTTCCTCTCAAGTATATCTATCATTTGTCCAATATCAAGCAGTGGTAAACAATCCTGCTTGGAATATGAATCAGGCCGCTGAAATTCGAAGTTGAAATCTTCGTCAAAGTTAAACTCTTCATCTTCAACTGCTTCAGCCGTTTCCGAACCATCAATTCTGTCGGAGGCGATATTATCGGAATAAGCTTCTTCCTCCTTGAGCTTAAATGTCTCATCAGGCATTAATTTCAGATCGTAAAGCAGCATATCATGATGTTTCAAAAGTTTTATTCCGCCAATGACATAAACTATCTGCTCAAACCTTTCTTCTGCAGCATCTACACAAACAGTTGCTACTGCTGTATCGTAAACATGCGGAATCCAAAGGTCGCAGAGATTTTGCTTCTGCTCTAAGGTTAAAGCTTCAAGATCTTTCTGAGTAATTCTTAACTTCATGAGGTCATCCTCCAAAAAAGTATTCAAACGGGGACTATAACGAGGCGATAGATGTCCCTCTCCTCTACAGGTGGCGGGTATCACTTTGGTTTTCAGGCGGTGAGCATATCTTGCGCCTCGTTGAAACGCGCTTAAGGTAAGAAAATTTTTCTACAGCCGAAAAATTTTCTATTTAACCTATGCGTTATAATCAAACAGATTATAATATCCTCAGTTCAGTATTATTATAATATAATAATTATTTATTGTCATACATTTTCCATAAAAGCTCAAGTCTTCCTTTTTTAATCCGCACAGCAGGAAATGGGAATAGAAACCTGTTCCACACGTTTGGAGAGAAGCTTTCATTTGTGATATACTTGTACAAAATGCAGGAATAAAACTTTTGCCGGGGAATGGTGATTAATTTGCTGAAAAAAGTCATAAAAGCCTTTCTGAATCTAAAAATCGGAATCAAGATCTTCATATCATTTACATTATTAATAGTGGTTATAGCATTAATTATAGGGATAAAGAGTTATACAATTTCCAGTGACGCCTTGACAAG
>JAQSXC010000086.1 GCA_029266335.1 Eubacterium sp.
TTCTGAATCTGGATATTGTATTGCGGTCCGGTCTTTTTGCCCTGTAACAATCACATAAAAGTTTAAATCTCGCCTGCAAGCTTTTTCTATTGTACGACTTGTGTAGATAGTATTCATGTTTCTGTTTTCTGTTGTCGTAGTTTTGAAAACAGAATATGCTCCCTATCCGGCAGTCTTTTTGAAACTGTCACCAGATAAAGAGCATACTAAAAAAATCAGTTACTTTTCAAATGTATTTAATAAAATCTATTACTTTGCCTCGTCAGTATCATTTGTAAGTTTCAGCACCTCAAGAACATAGAATATCAAGCTCAGAGCCATTCCAACCAAAGTAGCCAGAACCATACCTTTGAGCTGAACGTTTCCGCCGAGATTCACTGAAATTCCGCTGATACCAACTACAAATACCAAAGCTGTAAGAATCAGGTTCTTTGATTTGCTGTAATCAATTTTTGCCTCAACTATCATTCTGATACCGGATGCTGCTATTACTCCAAAGAGAAGCAGACTTACACCACCCATAACAGGTGAAGGAATACTGGATATGATTCCGGAAAGTTTTCCAAAGAACGCTATTACTATGGATATAACACCTGCACCACCTATTACCCATACACTGTATACTCTTGTGATGGCCATAACACCCATGTTTTCACCATAGGTTGTGGTTGGGCAGGAACCTGTGAAGCCTGAAAGGATTGTTGATATTCCATCACCCATAAGTGATCTGTGAAGGCCTGGATTCTTTGTTAAATCTCTTCCAACAATGTTACTTGTAACAAACAGGTGACCAATGTGCTCTGAAAGAACCACCAGAGCAGCAGGTGCAAGTATTAACATTGCTTTTGGCTCGAAGGACGGTAATTCAAAATGTGGAAGGCTGAACCAGCTTTTTGCTGTGATCGCTGTATAATCAACATACCCCATTGCTGCAGAGAGGCCGTATCCTACCACAACTGCAAACAATACAGGAATTACTGAAAGGAAACCTCTGAAGCAAAGTGTACCTATAACTACTATAGCTAATGTAACAAGTGAAATAATTATTCCCTTAGTATCAAATGCACCATCTTTGTTTGGGAATAATTTTGCCATATCTGCTGCCGTACCGGCTAATTCAAGTCCGATAAGTGCTACGATTGGTCCCATAGCTGCCGGGGGAAGAACTACATCCAACCAGCCTGTACCAACTTTTCCTATTATAAGGGCTACTAAGACAAATACCACACCGCATATGATAAATCCACCAAGAGCTGTCCTGAAATTATTCACATAGTCACCTGAACTTGCAACTATTGCAGCAGTCGGTGAAAGAAATGCAAAACTGGATCCAAGGAATGCAGGTGCTTTTCCTTTACATAAGAACAAGTAAATCAGTGTACCTATACCATTGAGAAGAAGTACAAGCGCAGGATCTATTACCTGAATGCTGTTGTACTGTGCCAATTGATCCGGATTCAACTGTTCAACTGTTAACTTTAATACTTTGAGAAAGTGATCTTTTGCATAACTGTTAAATAAAAACGGAACAAGAACTGATGCGCCAAACATTGCAAATAAGTGTTGAAAGCTCAGTGGAAGTGCTTTTAGAAATGGAACCTTTTCATCAACCTGAATTACGGGTCTAGAATACTTCATTGTATAAATCCCCCTATATTTTATTATGGAAATAAAAAAACCTTACTGACTGTAGGCGCAGCAAGGTTGGGTTTCATCCAAACATAAACATACTAATCCCATATGTACCCTTACTAGCCTCTCTGGACTAATTTAAAAGTTTTTTTATCCGGAGACAAGTATATCATAAGTATTCCCCAAATGTCTACATTTTTTTCGCAAGATATTACTTAGCTTTCCGTTCAATTTTATTTTTACAGACATCAAAAAAGATGGTGCTGCCGCATTTCTATAAGTTGTACTCGCGTACCATCACTTTATTATTTCTGCAAAAATAAATAGCTGGCAAGATATGTTATATCTTATTTTTTGGCAACTAACGCTCCAGAAGCTTCTCAACCAGAGAGTATATCTTTTCTGCCGAGTCTGTTATCCGGTTTTTGGTTGCAGAAACCGACATTTTCTTCAGTATATCCCTGTTTGATATAAGGCTGCAGATCTGATTATACAGCAGGTCTGCATTCAACTCATTTTCCAGTATCACTACCGCGCCGCCGTCCCTCTCCAACGAGCGGGCATTATGCTCCTGATGATTGGCGGTAACATATGGTGACGGAATAAGTATGGAGGGTGTTCCCATGGTCTGCAGCTCGCTTATGGTTATGGCTCCGGCGCGGCAGATCATCAAGTCGCTGGCAGTATAAACCTGGGCTACATCATATATATAAGGAACCACCTTCACCATTTTATTATACTTTTCATCAATGCAAATGGACAGATTAATGTCCTCGAACTGGGCTTCACCGGTTGCAAAAATCATATTGAATTCGCCCTTGAAATGAGTGTTCAGCATTTCAGCTATAGTTTCGTTGATCTTTCTTGCTCCCCTGCTGCCGCCCATAGCAACAATTAAAGGCTTACCTTCAACAATTCCCAAATTCTTCCGAGCAGCTTGTCTGTCAGAATTTAATAATTCCTGTCTGATTGGGTTTCCTGTATGAACAAGCTTGTTTTTATTTTTAAAATATTTTTCTGCATCCTTAAAGGTTATTGCCACATAATTTACATACTTTTCAAGAAGCCTGTTTGTAACACCTGGAAAGGCGTTGGACTCATGTATCAAGGTAGGTATTCCTTTTTTTGCGGCTACATACAGAACCGGACCGCAAACATAGCCCCCAGTTCCAATAACGATATCAGGCTTTAATTTTTTTATAAGTCCTGAAGCCTCAAAAAAGCTCTGAACCAGTTCCTTCACTGCCAATACGGTGTCAAAGGAAATTTTCCTTCTGAAGCCTCTGACTGTAATAGTCTCCAGAGTAAAGCCTTCCCTTGGAACAAGTTTTGTTTCCAGTCCTTTCTTTGTCCCAACAAAGGTTATTTCTGCAGAAGGGTTTTTCTGAGCAATATACTTTGCAATTGCAAGACCCGGATTTATATGTCCGCCTGTTCCTCCACCAGCTATTAAGACTTTCACGCTAACCTCCCTGTCCCCTTCTGAAAGAGTTGAATAACTCTTTCATTTTGCTACAGTGCTTTTAGCACATTTGAGTCATAAAAAGTATTTATCTACCTTTTGTGGGGATTAAATAAAATTTATTTTATTGCACCTGCCTATAGTCTCCAAAATGCTATAGTACTATTTTTTATATTATTTCTTTTTAATTTCTCATTTTTCCATTTTTATTTCTTAAGTCTGTTCACACTTCACGTTTACCGGCACAAGTTTCCTGATAGCTGAAAATATATACGTCAAAACCGTTCATAATTTGAATATCTTGATATGTTAAGCAAAATTCCCACACCAAACATTAAGAAAATCAAAGATGTACCTCCGGCGCTAAAGAATGGTAGCGATATACCCGTTGACGGTATGGAGTTGGTTACAACCGCTACATTAAACAACGCCTGCACACCAATCAGAGCGGTAATACCAATAGCCATCAAGCTTCCAAAGACATCCGGAGCATTCATTGCAACCTTTATTCCCCTCCATATGAATACCAGAAATAAAAGTAATACAACAATCGATCCCAGGAAGCCAAGTTCTTCTGCCAGAACAGCAAATATATAGTCATTATAAGGTTCAGGAATATACAGATATTTCTGCATACTCTGTCCCAACCCTCTTCCAAATAAGCCTCCTGACCCTATAGCCAGAAGTGAATTCACAATCTGCCAGCTCTCGTCCATTTTATACTCAATATTAAAAGGATCCAGCCAGGCCTTAACTCTGTCAAATCTATACGGTGCAACTAATACCGCTCCCACTACGGCAACAACTGCCGGTACAGCCATGGAAACGAAATGGGATATTTTAGCACCGGCACAAAATAATATAATAAATCCTGTCATTGCAATGATTATTGCACCACTAAGATGCGGTTCTATTAATACCAGCCCACATATAAATCCTATTAAAGCAAGATAAGGCAACAATCCTTTTGTGAAAGACTGTAAGACATCTTTCCGTTTTGAAAGACTGAAGGAAAGAAACATGATAAGTGACAATTTTGCCAATTCAGAAGGCTGAATGGTTTTATCGCCGACTCCAAGCCATCGCTGAGCACCATTAAGCTCCTTCCCTACACCGGGGATCAGTACAAGTATTAAAAGTCCAATACTGCCCATAAGCAATATTGGCGACATTTTTCCCCATCGGTGATAGTCATAATTCATGGTAATTACCACTACTACTATGCTTATAGCCATATACATCAGCTGTGGTTTTATCATGTTAAAGGAATTTCCCACCTGCTTTACCGATATGTAATAGCTGGAGCTAAACACCATAATGGTACCAATTGAAAGTAAAAATATAACTGCTGCAAATATCCAAAAGTCAAAAGGCTTTTTATTTTTGTTTTTCATTAATTTCCTCCGGCCTTACCCTATTTCATACAATGTGATTATATGAAATTTCCATCCTATTAATTCCAATGAGCTTTAGCTTATTCGACTTTCGTAGGATTAGTAGGTTCCAACACCTACTATCATCAATGCTGCTATTGCTAGTAAAACTGTTACAACTATAAAGACCGCAACAACTTTGGTTTCCTTCCAGCCCTTCAATTCAAAGTGGTGATGAATAGGGGCCATCTTAAATATTCTCTTTCCCGTCAGTTTAAAGGAACCTACCTGAAGTATAACAGATATGGCTTCAATCAGGTATATACCACCTATAACCAATAATATAAGCGGCATTCTCATCATTATAACAATAGAAGTCAGCGCTCCTCCCAAAGCCAAACTTCCGGTATCTCCCATAAAAACCTTTGCAGGATGAATATTAAAGGCCAGAAAACCAAGACAACCACCGGCAATAGCCGCAGCAAAAATCTTTATGTAACCCCATTCACCGTTTGTTAAGGACACTATGGTAAAGAATATGGCAACCACAAGTGTAACTCCTGCACAAAGACCATCCAGTCCATCAGTTATATTTACTGCATTTGAAAAGAAATACATAAAGATAACAATGAACAGAAAGTAAAGCCAGGGCTGAACAATAAAATTTGTGAAAGGAATTACTATGGAACTGCCGGCTTCAGTAAATCTGATAACATAAAATGCGAAGGAAACACATACCAGCAGCTGTAAAAAAGTCTTTTGTCCGGCATATAGTCCATCCTTCCTTTTCTTAACAACCTTAATAAAATCATCTATAAAACCGACTGCTCCAAAACCAAGGGTAGCAAGTAATATGGGAATTATCTCAGGATATTTTTGAGAATAATAAAGTGAAACTACCGAAATAGGTATAAGGAATATCAATCCACCTATGGTTGGAGTCCCGGTTTTCTTCAAATGTGATTGAGGTCCGTCATCTCTGACAGTCTGACCAAATTTCAATCTCCTCAGGAACGGAATGAATATCGGTCCTGCAATAATTGAAAGCACAAACGCTGCCGCAAAGGCTATAATGTGTTCAGATGTTAATGAAAAAGTAAGCAATAGAACTTCCCCCTGTTTATTATTCCGGAACCGCTTGCGAATTCAACAACCCTTCCGCAAGCTGCTCCATTTTCATGCCCCTTGAACCTTTAATCAGGATATAATCTCCCTGTTTGATGATGCCTGAGATATAATTCAGAGCATCGGAGTTATTTTCAAAATGGCATAGTGTTATGGAATTATTTCCTGAATCTATTACAGCTTGAGTAATGTTTTTTGAATCATTCCCTACTGATATCAGGAAATCAATCTTCTTATCTTTAATAAAACTTCCAACAGAATAATGCAATTCCTTTGCCATGTCCCCCATTTCCAGCATATCTCCTAGAACGGCTATGCCACGGGATTTGGCTGACAACTCCTCAAGTACATTAATAGCAGCCTGCATAGACTGTGGACTGGCATTATAAGCATCGTTGATAATTTTAATACCCTTATGGGTTATTATATTCTGTCTCATATTTCCCGGACTGTACTCCGCTATACCTTTAATGATTATTTCCATGGGTATGTTCATTTTCAAACCAACCGCTATAGCCGCCAGTGCATTATACACATTATGTACACCAGGTACAGGTATCCGTACACTATAAGAATTATCCTTTATTGAAATTGTAAAACTGGTTCCCTCTTCACCCATAGACTGATAATTTTGAGCGCAATAGTCAAGGTTAGCATCAAGTCCATAAAAAACCGTATGGAAACCAAGCTTTCCACACTGCTCCTTCAGCAACGGATCGTCACCATTAAGTACCACAAGACCTCCCGGCTGCAAACCTTCAAGTATCTCAAGCTTGGCTTTAAGAATCCCCTGCTGGGAGCCAAGCTTTTCAATATGTGATACTCCAATATTGGTGATTACGGCTATCTCCGGCTGTGCAACAGCTGTTAATCTGCCGATTTCTCCTAAACCGCTCATACCCATCTCAATAACAGCTGCTTCATGTTTATCTTCCAGATTCAGAAGAGTTAAAGGAAGACCGATTTCATTATTAAAATTACCCTGGGTTTTTAATACCTCATACTTTGTTGCAAGAACACAGGCTATCATGTCTTTTGTGCTGGTTTTACCCACACTGCCTGTTATGCCTACAACAGGTATATTATATTTATTTCTATGCCAGGTGGCAAGATCACGCAGGGCTTTGGCGGTGTCCTTTACAAGAACTGCGGTACAATTAGCTGTTTCCGGTATGGGTTTCTGAGTAAGACATACAGCTGCTCCACTGTTGAAGCACTGTTCAATATAGTCATGCCCGTCAAATTTTTCACCGACCAAAGGAATAAATAAATTATCCTTGGCAACTTTTCTTGAATCGGTAGTAATTCCTTCAAACACTTTACCGGGATTTCCCCACAACAGCTGTCCGTCAACAGCCTTAACAAGTTCTGCACTGTCAAAAGAAACCATCACTTAACTCCTTTCAAGAAATTTGTTTCAAAGCCATCAAGTGCTTATTTAAACGAATATTTTGGAAATAAAATTTTTCAGCTTTATTATTTAAGCTCTTCAAGCAACTCTGCCACAACCTCGCGCTCATCAAAATGAATGGTTTTGTCTTTGAATTGCTGGTAAGTCTCATGACCTTTACCTGCCAAAATAATTATATCTCCATCCTGACCATTTTCAAGAGCAAATTTTATCGCCTGTCTTCTATCAGTTATTTTAATATATTTCCCGTTGGTTTTCTGCAGTCCGACCTCTATATCATTTATAATTCTTTCCGGATCTTCAGTTCTGGGATTATCTGAGGTAACAATTGTAAAGTCGGCAATGTTTCCCGAAATTGTACCCATCGCCGGCCTCTTCCCCCTGTCTCTGTCTCCGCCGCACCCAAACAGGCTTACAACTCTTCCATGAGCAAACTCCTTAACTGTTGAAAGCACCTTCTCAAGGCTGTCAGGTGTGTGAGCATAATCTATAAGAACAGAATAGTTTTTACCTGTAGAAACAGATTCCATTCTCCCGGGAACACTGACATGGGTCAGGCCTGACTTTACATGTTCCAGAGTCACACCCGGTATAAGGCAGCAGGAGCCAATTGCAGCCAGTGCATTATACACATTGAATTCTCCCTGTAGATTTGTTTCTATCTCTGTCGAACCCCAGGGTGAAGTTACCTTGAAATAAGTATAAGCAGTCTTTTTAACTATGTCGGTAGCCCGTATATCCGCATCTTCTCCAAAACCATAGGTATAAACCTTGCATTCAGCCAAATCAGCCAGCTTTCTGCCATGCTCATTATCAATATTTATTACGGCCTGCTTGCACATTGTAAAGAGTTTAGCTTTGGCATTGAAGTATTCTTCCAATGTTGCATGCTCTTTAGGTCCTATATGGTCCCGTGAAAAATTTGTGAATACTCCCACATCAAAATCACATTTTGCCACCCTGTGCAGTTCCAGGCCCTGTGAAGATACTTCCATTACTGTTGTATCAACGTCTTTCTCTACCATATCACTGAATAAATTCTGCAGATCATAGGATTCAGGAGTAGTCCTGGAGGTATAAAGTATTTCTTCGCCAATGAGATTTGCCACTGTTCCTATTAAACCGATTCTATGGCTTGCTGCCTCCAGAATTGACTTTACCATATACGTGGTTGTAGTTTTACCCTTTGTACCTGTAATACCTATCAGATTCAATTTAGTTGAAGGGTGCCCAAAAAATGCATCCGCCACATAAGCCAAACCATATCTTGTATCTTCTATTTCAATAACAGTTATACCCTCAGGAACCTCAACAGGTTTCTGAACAAGAAAAGCCTTAGTGCCGTTCTCGATAGCATCATTTATATATTGATGTCCATCCACCACAGTTCCTTCAATACAAACAAACAAAACACCCTGCCTTGTTTTTCTTGAATCGTAGGCAACACCATCTATTTCCATTTCCAGACTTCCAACTATATTTTTTGTATTTAATCCTTTAACCAAATCCTCAAGTTTCAAAACCTGCACCTCCATATTTAACGTTATTATTCTTAGATTTTTGCCTTTGAGCCGGTCAAATAGACCTTCCCAAGGTATTAAATTATAATTTCCCATTCCAGCGTGTGGTATTGCAACTACTTAAACTACTAATCTGCAAAAATATTTCTGAATGTGACCTCAACAACCGTTCCTTTCTTAACGGTCTTTCCAGGGTCTACTCCCTGGCTGACAGCCATACCTGTTCCGTTTATGTTTATGTTTATTCCTGCTTTTTTAAACGCCTGAGCTGCCTCTGAAATTGTTTTGTTCTTAACATCAGGCACCATTGCTTCGGCCTCATTTTTTGGCTTGTAGGTATACAAAATAACAAATGAATTCTCGTGCACAGTTGCTGTTGTCTTAGGTGTCTGTTCCAGGACTGTAGCTTTCATATCCTTGTTACTTCCTTCTATTTTATACTCCAGTTTGCTTTGTTTCAACAGTTTGATAGCTTCTTCAACAGTTTTTCCTTTTACATCCGGTACCTCAACAATATTCTTGAGAAGTTTTTTATCTTCCACAGTATATTCTTTTTCAATTCCCTTGTAGGTCAATATGTCGTCTATCAGCTTGCCGACAACTGGAGCAACCATCATACCACCTCCGGGATTGTATACATCCGGATAATCCAGTACTACCAGAACGCATATTACCGGATTGTCGGTAGGAGCGAAAGCCGAAAAGGAAACGATATATCTTTTATTTTTTCCCTGAACCAGAAGCTGCTCGTTTTCTCTGGTTTCAGAGGTACCTGTTTTACCTCCGATTTTATACCCCGGAATACGTGCATTTTTACCGGTACCAACATCAACAACGCCTTTCAGAATATCTTTCAACATATCTGAAGTCTGTCTTGAAATAACCTTTCTAACAACATTGGGTTCAAATTTCTTTATTACATTACCAGATTCATCAACAACTTCTTTTACAACATGCGGAGTAATCAGATCTCCACCGTTTGCTATGGCTCCATATGCCTGAATCAGCTGAATTGGTGTTATTTGAAATCTCTGTCCGAAAGACGCTGTTGCCATATCTACTTCCGTCGGTTTTGTATGAATAATACTTCTGGCTTCCCCCGGAAGATCTATACCAGTCTTCTGGTTAAAACCAAAAGCCTTTACATAGCCGTAAAACTTATTAATGCCTAATTGTTGTGACAACCTAACAAAAACAGGGTTACAGGAATTATATACCCCTTCTCTGAAGGTTTCATGAAGATGTGCATTAGGCCTCCAGCAGTTTATCGGCCATCCGCCGACCTTTATCGTGGCATCCGTAACCTGGGTTTCAGGTGTTATAGCACCCTCTTCAAGGCCTGCTGCTGCCGTAACAGGCTTAAATGTAGATCCTGGTTCATATGTATCAACAACAGCTTTATTTCTCCAGACAGTCTTCTGCAAATATTGTACGTCTTCGGTGCTGGTTCCTGTCCAGGTTGAAATATCCTTGCCTTTTGGTGCAGCTCTTGGTTTATTCAGATCAAAATCAGGTTTTGAGGATAAGGCCAGAATCTCACCGTTTCTGGGATCCATGACTATTGCAGTTGCACCGTTTAAAACATTATTATCCGCTATTGCTTTTTCAAGAGCTTTTTCGGCAAAATATTGGATTGTTTCATCTATGGTTAATACAACATCATTTCCGTCCTGGGGCTGAATATATTTTTCCTCTCCCATGGTCAGTTCCATGCCGCTGGCATCAACTTCACTCAATATCTTACCTGGAATTCCCTTCAGATACTGTTCCATCATTTTTTCAACACCATCCAGACCGTCATTGTCTATGTTTGTAAAACCAATGACATGAGCGGCCAGATTACTGTACGGATAGAATCTCTTTGTGTCCTCATCAATAAATATCCCTGCAATTTCATTCTCCTTTTTGAATTGACGTACCTTTGAGCCAATATCCTTATCAACCTTCTGCTTAATAATCTCATACTGATTGTTTTTATTAATTTTTTTGAGTATTGTTTCCTTTTCCATACCCAGTATCACAGCAAGTTCACTTGCAATTTTACCATTGTCCAGTTTCTGATCTCTAATCATCCGAGGATTGATGGTTATTGTTTCAACAGAACCACTTATTGCAAGGGGCTTCATATTTCTATCATATATAGTTCCTCTTTTGGGACTGATAGTACGGTTATTGGTTTGCTGCTCATAAGCTTTTTGTTGATATTCCTGTCCGTTGGCTATTTGAATCCAGCCAATCCTGAATACAAGCAATACTGTGAACAAAGTAAATACTCCGAGCACAAAAAGAAGTCTCTTTTTAAGTGTTATATTTGGGCTAGCCAAAAATATCCCTCCCTATTGGTATTTTCAGTAAGTACACCTTTACGTTTTTGTTATTTATGAAGCGTAGGAAACCATATTTCCTTTTTCCTCGATTTATTAATGTTGTTAAAACACTTCAACGAAGTCTTCCTTATAAACCTATTTCAAAGACTTTGTTTTAAATTCTTATTAATAATATTATCTGAAGTCCTAATATATTATTAATTAGTCAGATTTTCACTGTGAAAATTAACATAACATTATAAAAATATACAAAGCTCCTAAACATTGAAAAAACTATAGACTTAATATTTGAATATATTTAAATCTATAGTTAAAGGTACAATTTATTTAATTCGTATTAGCAGCAATGACTTATTCATATTAATCAAGTATGTTCAGAAATTTTTTTATATTAGTTTCCATGTATTTTACAACAACCGTGACCTTGGATTCTTCCTTTGCTGCCAGCAAGGTTACATCCTGCTTAGGAACATTTATGTATACTATTTGGCTCTTTTCGGGTTTATGCATATTAAGCCGTTTTTCTGCAACATCTCTTATTTTGTTTAAATCCATAGCATTTAATATCTCTATGGATTGTCTTGCATTTTCATTCTGAAGTGTAACATATTCCTTACTCAGTTGATTGTTGTCATAATTCATCTGACTTATCTGGGCATACCTGAACATAATTATAGCACACATTCCGAAAATGAGAAAAATATGAACAACAATCCTTTTTTTTAGCTTTGCATTATTTCTTGCAACCTTTTTTGATTTAAGGACAGCATTTTCTTCATAGGGATCATAGTAGCGGCTATTGTCATTGGATATGCTTGGACTTTCATGCTTAATCTTCTCAGCAGCAGACCCGTAAACATATTTACTGTTTGCTCCGGCCATTCTGTAATCCCTCCTTTCAAGATATTTCCTTAAACCGTTTCGGATTTAAATTATGTTGGGGAATCAGATTTTACTCTGATTCCCTTCCATTTTTAGAAGTTTTAGCTTTAGTTCCTTGAAAACTTATTCATTTGTAATTATAAATTTTGTCATTTGTAATCTGGAGTCTGTTTAATATCTCATTGCACTTGTCATTTTGGCGGATTTTGCGCCATTCCACGTTAAATTTTCTTGCAATAAAACAATTATTACTGCGAAAATTTGCCTTGCCTGCCACAAAATCCATCTAAAATTCCCAGCACAAGCAGATATTAAACAGACTCTTGATTTTTCTTTGGTAACTTCAGGTTCATTTTTTCTTTTGTAAATTAAAATTTTTTTCTTTTGTGTTTTGTTTTCTTATCTTTTGTTAACTTATTGCATTTATTTTGTATTAAATTATGCCGGTTTAAATTTTTTCAAGTACTCTTAACTTTGCACTTCTTGCCCTGGGATTACTCTCCAACTCGTCCTCCGAGGAAACAATCGGCTTCCTGTTTACCAGTACTGCTCTTGGCTTTTTACCGCATACGCAGGCCGGAAATGTGGGAGGACAGGTACATGGATTCACTTCCCTGTTAAACTGTAATTTAACTATTCTATCTTCAAGTGAGTGAAACGTAATTATGCACAGCCTTCCACCACTTTTTAGCAAGGTTACACAATCCTCAATAGTTTTATTTAATATGTCCAGCTCATCATTAACCTCAATTCTGATTGCCTGAAAGGTTCGCTTTGCAGGATGAGGTCCATCTCTTCGTGCACCGCTCGGAACTGCTCTCTTTATAACATCTACAAGTTCATAAGTTGTCTTAATGGGTTGCTTTTGACGATTTTCAACAATAAATTTGGCAATTCGTGATGCCCATTTTTCTTCACCATAGTCTCGAATAATCCTGTAAATGTCCTGCTCCCTGTATTGATTAACCACTTCATATGCAGACAGCTTTGAATTTCTGTCCATTCTCATATCCAGTGGTGCATCCTGCTGGTAGCTAAATCCTCTGGAGGCTTCATCCAACTGATGTGAAGAAACTCCCAGATCAAGCAGTATTCCATCGACCTGACTGATTCCAAGCTGTTCACATGCTGCTGAAATGTTTTTAAAGTTAGTGTTTACAATTTCAAATTTGGCATCTGAACTAATTTCTTCAAGGCGTTTTGTGGAAGTTTCAACTGCAAACTCATCCTGGTCCAAACCTATTAACCTGCCTTGAGAACTCAATCTTCTGTATATTTCAGACGAATGCCCTGCGCCTCCGATGGTACCATCTACATAAATACCTTCTGGATTAATATTAAGATTTTCAATACATTCGTCAAACAATACTGATTTATGTTTAAATTCCATTATTCACCTCAAAGATGCACTGTAAAAGATTTATATTCCCAGTAACGACATTTTTTCTGCTATCTTATCTGCGCTCATATTATCATCACTGCTATAGTTTTCCCAGGTAGTTTTATTCCAGATCTCTACTCTTGATGAAACCCCTATAATAGCTATGTCCTTTTCAAGTACCGCATATTCGCGCAAATTCTGTGGAATAAGTATTCTTCCCTGCTTGTCAACTTCACATTCGGTTGCCCCCGAAAAGAAAAATCTTATGAAAGCACGTACATCCTTATCAGTAAAAGGCAGTGTTTTTAATTTGTTTTCCAGGCTTGTCCACTCTTCTGACGAATATGCAAACAAACAGCTGTCAAGTCCTTTGGTTAATATGAACTTTTCACCCAAACCCTCTCTAAATTTTGAGGGTACGATAACTCGTCCTTTGGGGTCAACTGTATGTTGGTACTCGCCATAAAACAAATTCCACACCTCACATTTCCAAGTCAATTCATAGAATCCTGCGATTTTTCATTATCGACTTGGTGTTTTCCTCCACTTTACACCACTTCTCACCACTTATATGGATATTTTATTGCAAATTTGATATTTTATCAATATTTTTTTGAAAAAAAATAAAAGACGGGTAATGAAACCCGCCTTTTCAGGACTAAAGTACTAGTACTTTTACTGTGAGGAATTAAAATTTCCCCGTTTTCGCCGCAGTGAAACACTTAGGACCATACCTATTGCAATATAATTTGCAAGAATTGCCGTACCTCCCTGACTTACAAAGGGTAAAGGGAGTCCGGTTACAGGAAGGAGTCCTATACTCATACCTATATTTTCTATATAATTAAAGCCCAACATACCTGCTACACCTATGGAAATAAACATACCGTATGAATCACTTGAATTCTTGGAAATATATATTATTCGTAATAAAATCAACAGACCTAACAGTATAATTATACAGCCTCCAATAAAGCCCAGTTCCTCACCGACTACAGAAAATATAAAGTCGGATTCCCTTACAGGAACTTTACCGCTCTGAGTCTGCAGACCGCTTCCGTAGCCTTGTCCCCAAAGCTGTCCCGAGCCTATTGCAAGCTTTGACATTCTAACATTATATCCGCCTCCCTGAGGATCACGTTCAGGTGATATAAAGGTGAGAATTCTGTCTCTTCTCTTATCATTAAGAACATAAACCCATACAAAAGGCAGTGAAAGAGCCATTACTCCGCAAAGGATAAAAATATAACGGTATGGAATCCCGGCCATATAAATAAACAGGAAAAAAATAAATCCAAAAACCAGCGCAGTTCCAAGGTCTTTTTGGAGTAGTACAAAACCAACTGCCACAGCGGAGTAAGCCATGAACTTTATTATGTCAGCTTTGTTTTTCTCCTGACTGTCCTTTATCCGCTCAAGAAAAACAGAGGCAAGAATTATATATGCGATCTTTGCGTATTCTGAAGGCTGAACGCTCATGCCCCCGATACTTATCCAGTTCTTATTTCCCAGTTCTTCTCCCTTACCGAAGAATAGTACCAGCACCATAAGCCCCATGGCACTGAAGAAAATAAACAGGCTTAAGACCTTGAGATCCTTATAATCTATTGCACTTAATATAAGGCATAGTGCAATACCCATAATCAGACCCAGTACTTGAGGTTTCAGCAAACTTGGTCTATCCTTGACAGCACTGCTGAAAACCAACAGGCCTATGGCTGATAATACCAATACCAGTATAAACAGCAAATAGTCAAATCTCTTATATGAATTTGCTGTGTTTGACTTTTCAACAAAATACATCTTTCACCGTTCCTAACATAAGTAGAAAATAAAATTAATCTTTCTTTTCCTCAGAAGAACCTGCGTCTTCAGGATTCTCAACTTCTGAATTCTGCAACTCATCCTTTTGATTCTCCTGATTTTCTTCTTTTTCAAATTCTGCCTGTCCCGGTTCTTCGGGCTCAATATCTTCTGAATTCTGCTCTTCTGAGTGCAAGCTTCCGTCAGATGATTTTTGTTCTGCCGGTTTCTGTGCTTCAAGTTCCTTATCCTCTTCTTCAATGATCTTTAACACATTTGCATAGCCGCTGTGTCCAACCTCAACCACTTCAGAATTTTTTGCTTTTGATCTCAAATATATAACAAAAACTGTAAATACAATTATCAATACTATTGACAGAAGCTGAGATACTCTGAGATTTCCCAACATCAGGCTGTCTGTTCTCAGACCTTCTATAACCGCTCTGCCAATAGAATAGGTTATAAAGTACAGACAGAAAACCTCACCGTCAACTTTCTTCTTTTTCCTTAACCACATGAGAAATGCAAAAACAACCAAATCCCATGCTGACTCGTATAAAAATGTAGGATGTACAGGTAAATCAGGATTTATTGCTACCCCATTACTTTGAAGACCCAGCAGGTAGGATTTTATTGCCGGACTGGTCATTCCCCAGGGGAGAGAAGTATTTGTACCGAAAGCTTCCTGATTGAAGAAGTTGCCCCAGCGTCCTATTGCCTGTCCAAGTGCGACATAGGGTATTGCAAAATCAAAGAACTTGAATGTAGGAATTTTTTTATATCTTGCAACGAAATAGGCTGTAATCACTGCTCCTATAATTCCACCGAATATTGCCAGCCCGCCATTTCTTAAATTTACTATCTGGATAGGATCGTATTTGTAGTTTTCCCAGCTGAAAATAACGTAGTACAGGCGGGCAAATATTATGGCACTTGGTGCTGCAAACAACATAAGATCAATCACTGTCTCGGGCACCATGTCAAATTTTCTGGAATCTCTCATTGCCCACAGCACACATACAAAGAATGCCAACGCGATAATAATCCCATACCAGTATACCGGAAAATCAAATTTCCAAAAATTAATTCTAAAAGCTTCTCTGGAAATGTTAAAATCCAATCCAATATTCGGAAAACTTACTGCTATTCTTTCACCCATAATAACCTCCACACAATACCTTTTTACTTTTGTGAATAACCAACTCAGACCTCAGACAATAGCACTCTATTTAGCTGCACTTTTTACCACTGATAATGCCATGCGGTCGATATTAAAGTGCTTATTGAACACATCAGTAATATAATCAAAATTCATTGTATCATAAACCTCTAAATAATCAAACATTGTAACACCTTTGAAATACAAATTAATAAAATTCCTTGATATACTCTCAACTGAATTCATTTGTCTCAGATACCTTCCTTTTGACGCTTTCAGTATTCTTTCAAAGGTATCTGACTTTAAACCGTCATTGCTAATTCTTTTAATTTCCTTAATAAGGCTGTCTTTTACTGCCTGTGGGTTTGTTGACTCACCGCCAAGCATTGAATAGGCATAACTGTTTTCAATAGAAAAATCACTCTCAAAGCTTGAATTTATAAGTCCCTTGTCATAAAGCTCACCATACAGCTCGGAACTTCTTCCGATTATCATTGAGATTAATAACTTTACAGCCAACTCGTATTTCAAAAGCTCAGCACCTTTAAGATCAAAGTTGTTATCCTTAAACCCAATGTAAAACAAAGGTGTTGAAACCGGCATATTCTGTTCTATATAATCCTTGTGCAGAGCTTCACTTTCTTCAGGATAAATGCGCTTGATTTCACCGTTTTTTTCTTTTGCTTCGATATTGTTTTCCACCTGTTCGAATACCTTCTCATGATCAACATCTCCCACTACTGTGATTACCATATTTGATGGGTGATAGAAGGTGTTATAGCACTTATACAGCGTATCCCTTGTAATTTTACTGATACTCTCTATTGATCCGGCTATGTCCTTCTTAACGGGATGCTTTTTATAAAAGGCGTCGAGGAGGTTAAAGGTTACTCTCCAGCCCGGATCATCACGATACATATTTATTTCCTGACCTATGATGCCCTTTTCTCTTTCAACGCTTTCTTCAGTAATATACGGGTTCTGAACAAAATTTAAAAGAAGGTCAAAATTTTCTTTAAAGAGATCGGTACAGGAGAATAGATAAACCGTCTGGTTAAAACTTGTAAATGCATTTGGCCTGGAACCCAGTGCAGCAAACTTTTCCATGACGCTTCCATCCTTCTGCTCAAAGAGTTTATGCTCCAGAAAGTGGGCGATACCATCGGGAACCTTTGTAGGTTCGCTGTCTCCCGGAATTATAAATTTGTTATCCACAGAGCCATAACGGGTTGAAAAGGTTGCATGCTTTTTATAATAGCCTTTTTTGGGAATAACGATACAATTCAGGCCACTGCTGTGTTCAAATCTGTACATTACTTCATCATACTTTTTATATTCAAGGGTTTCATATTTCATAATTATCTCCATTCTGCTGCTGAGCAGCCGGTTTGCCAAGTCCCATTCATTGAATA
>JAQSXC010000302.1 GCA_029266335.1 Eubacterium sp.
GGGACTAATCGATCCTGAGTTTATGGTTAAGGATACATCAAAGCTTGAAACAGATTGGGCTCAGGGTACCATTGGTATGACGTATCATATGAACTGGGGTACATGGCATCCGTTTAACATCGTCTATGAGGATAAAGGTGTTATTACACGACCCTATCCGATACCGACTGCAGATGGATACGAAGTTAAGCAAGGTATTCAGAGTAATCAGGTTGGTGAATACTTCGTTATTAGTTCGAAATGTAAAAATCCTGAAGCTATTATGAAGATTCTCAATCTCTATGAAAAAACCGCAATCAGCGGTTCAGAGGATGATTTTAAAACTTACTGGGCTGACGAGCAGTACAGACTTTCTCCGATCTACATCGGCATTCCTACAGAAAATTTCGCGCCTCAGCTTCTTGACGCTTTCGCTGCTGGTTCCTCAGACAATCTAAAGGGTACGGCTCTCCAGTATTATAACTATGTAAAAGGCTTTGAAGACGGCTCTCTTGCAGATGATGCCAACGCATACGGTACATGGGGTCAGATGTACTCGGAAGGATCGATGAAAATTGACCTTGATTATCAGAAAAATGGTCAGATTGTAACAAATATAATGGCTTCAAAAGAACCTGATATTTGGATTCAGAACTCATCGGTTCTCAGCGATCTTGTGAAGTCGGCATACACAGCCATTATCACAGGTGAGAAGGAACTTGACTATTTCGATACATTTGTTCAGGAATGGCTCAATGCAGGCGGACAGGAAACTCTTGACGAAATGGAAAAGCTCTATCCTCAAAACTAATCAAGTGATACATAATGATAAAGCTGATATCCGAGGCGGGATATATTCCCGCTTCGGATAATGAAAACTTATTATAATTTTAGTAACCATCAGCACAGCAACCGGAGATGGCTTACCTCCTCTGTAAACTACACCAAGAATAGAAGATGGGTGGTGAATTAATGGATAATGTAAAAATTTTAATAAATGATGGCAAATTTGAGAAAAGGAAGAAAACACCGAGTAAATTCAGGAGGCAGTTTCCACTTATAGTTATGCTGCTTCCGGCGGTTCTTCTGGTACTGATCTACAGCTATGGTTCCATGATTGGTACTGTAATTGCATTCCAAAAGTTTAATATGGCAAAAGGTCTTTTCGGATCAGAATGGATCGGATTTGAAAATTTTAAAAATTTGTTCACGATGCCGAATATATGGCCAATAATCAGAAATACAGTTCTAATTGCTTTGGGCAAAATGATCGGTAGTATCATCATACCTGTTCTGTTTGCACTGTTACTCAATGAGGTTTCGAAAGACAGACTGAAAAGAGTCTATCAGACACTGGTATATCTCCCTCATTTCCTCTCCTGGGTCATTCTTGCAAGTATTTTTACTGATATTCTGTCTCCGAGCAGCGGTATCGTAAATAAATTTCTTGGAACCTTTGGTGTTGATCCTATTTTCTTTCTCGGAAGCGCAACCTGGTTTCCTATAACGATGATCATTACCGACATTTGGAAGGGCTTTGGCTTCGGATCGATCATTTACCTTGCAGCGCTTACGGGAATAGACCAAAATCTTTATGAGGCAGCACAGATAGACGGCGCGGGCAGAATGAAGCAAACAATCCATGTGACGCTCCCCGGAATCCTGAGCACAATCATCCTCATGTCGGTCCTCAGTATGGGTAACATCTTAAATGGAGGATTTGACCAGATATATAATATGTACAGCGCTTCCGTTTATTCTACAGGAGATATCCTTGACACATTTGTTTTCCGCCTCGGTATTGAAAACGCTCAGTATGCGCTATCTACGGCAGCAAACTTATTTAAATCTGGCGTATCACTTTTGTTTGTCGTAACTTCCTATAGCTTGGCAGGTAAGTTTGCCGGCTACAAGATTTTCTGATTTACCTTTGTTTATCAGAAAAGGAAAGGTGGTCATTCATGACTAAAATGAATTCTTCATTGTCAAGGAAAGTTTTCCTTGTCATAAATTATTTTATCATTACCTTAATGGCCTTAATTTGCATACTTCCGTTTTTGAATCTGTTAGCAATCTCATTTTCGGCGAAGGAAGCAGTTATCGCAAATGAGGTCACATTTTGGCCGATCGGCTTCAGCCTACGTTAATACGATACTTGTGGTCCTGACAGCTTTTCCACTTTCAAAAACAGTGAGTGAGTTCCGATTGAGAAACTATTTTTCCTGGTTCTTTGTTATAACAATACTTTTCAATGGCGGACTAATACCGACGTATCTCGTTGTTAAATACACGGGTCTGCTTAATTCAATCCTGGCTCTTATTCTACCGGGAGCGGTTAACGTATTCAATATGTTGGTCGTAATGAATTATATGCGGAGTCTCCCGAAGGAATTGGAAGAGGCTGCCTACATCGATGGGGCGGGGCACATTCAGGTGCTTTTGAAGGTCATTCTTCCTGTGTGTAAGCCGACAATTGCAACAGTAACCTTATTTTCTTTTGTCAACCATTGGAACAGTTGGTTTGATGGTATGATTTATATGAATACGGTTGATAAATATCCCCTTCAGAGCTATCTTCAGACAGTTATTATCAATGCAGAATCGTTCTTTCGAAACGCCTCGAATACAAGCTCAGAAATCGCTAATTATGTAAAGCTTGTAAATTCAAGAACCACGAGTGCTGCACAGCTATTCCTGGCAATGATCCCGATCTTATGTGTATATCCTTTCCTGCAGAGATATTTCACGACAGGTCTGGTCATGGGCAGTGTAAAGGGATAAGAAAGACATAAAATCATAAAGGAGTTTATAATGAAAACACCAATTAACAGAGATGGATTTATTCAGATTAATATTGTTGTGAAAGATATAGAGAAGGCTGCAAAAAAATGGGCCGACCTACTTGGTATTCCTATGCCTGAGATTCATAAGGGCCATCTGGAGGGTTGCACTTGAACTTCATCAGCCTGTGGGTGGATCCAGTACCTTCCAGGAATTTATTGATACCCACGGAAACGGTGTGCATCACATCGGTTTTGAAGTCGGTGGTAAGCGGGATGATATCATCTCCGAGTTAGAAGAAGAAGGTTATCAAGTACGAACCGTTGGATATTATCCTGGTAGCAGTTGGACAATCGTCGATACGGAAGACGATTTTGGAGTAAACCTTAATATCAAGCCCGTCAGGTAATGTTCTTATGACCTGCGGTATATACCGAAACAACCGGAGGAATACGATGGAACAAACAAAAAAAATTGGAGTTGCGATTGCCGGTTGCGGAGCAATCACCCGTACCCGTCATGCACCGGAATATAGTAAAAGTAGCAATGCTGAAATAAAGGGCTTTTATGATTATGATAGAAGCCGTGCGGAAGAACTCACAAATATCTACGGCGGAAAAGTCTATACATCATTTGATGAGCTTATCGCTGACGAAGCCGTTCAAGCAGTAAGCGTATGCACTCCTAATTTTCTACATTCAGAGCATACAATAAAAGCACTGCAGGCTGGTAAGGATGTTCTGTGTGAAAAACCCATGGCGCCGACGGTAGAACAGGCGCAGTCAATGATAGACGCTCAGAAGAAAACGGGAAAAATTCTGATGCTTGGGCACAACCAGCGTCTTGTACGTACCCATATAATGGTAAGAAAGCTTTTGCTGGAAGGCATAATCGGGAAGGTTATATACATACAGACTAATTTCAAACACGCCGGACCGGAAAGCTGGAGCGTTGATAAAGGCTCATCCTGGTTCTTTGATAAAAGTAAGGCAAAGTTCGGAGCTCTCGGAGACCTTGGTTCGCACAAAATAGACCTCGTACGCTATTTGCTGGGCGAAGAGATAGAATATATCTTATCGGAACTTTTAACGCTAGATAAGCGTAATCAAGAAGGGGATCTTATAGAACTGGATGATAATGCGGTATGCCTCTTTAAAATGCGTAGCGGAATCCCAGGGCTGATGCACGTTAGTTGGACGAATTACGGTGTAGAAGATAACAGCACAATTATTTACGGTACGAGTGGTACTATGAAGATATTTACTAGTGATGTTGATGACATTGTTGTTGATTTTCATGACGGAACGAGTTCGCGTTATCATATCGGTGCAATCAGCACGAACACGAACCAGTTGAGTTCCGGCATTATTGATGCCTTCATTACCTCAGTGGTGAACCGGACAGAACCTCCTGTCTCCGGGATGGATGGCAGAAATACGCTTGCCTGCCTTGAGGCTGCAGGAAAGTCTTCGGAAAGTGGTACATGGCAAAAGGTTGACCTAGGATAGCCTATAGAATGAAAAATATCGGAGGAACTTACGAATGCGTTTCGGTGGATTTATATTTAAAAAATGGACAACACCCGAAGAGTGGGCTCAGGCTGCAATTGAAGCTGGGTATTCAGCGATTTATTTCCCTGTCGACCATACGGCAGATGTGTCCGTCATTGATGGTTACACAAAAGCTGCGAAGGATCATGACCTTGTCATCTGTGAAATCGGTGTATGGAACAACCTGTTGGATAAGGATCCTGTGAAGAAAAAGGAGAATATGAACAGAGCGATTAGGCAGCTGGAACTTGCCGATTATGTCAGAGCGAATTGTTGCGTTAACATCTCGGGCTCTTACAGTGAGCAGTGGGATGGGCCGCATAAGGATAACCTGACGGAAAAGGCCTTTGATGAGATCGTTCTTACGACGCAGAAGATTATCGACGCGGTCAATCCAAAGTATACCTGCTATTCACTGGAACCAATGCCGTGGATGTATCCCGATACGGTGGACTCCTACCTGCGGCTTATGAAATGCATTGATCGCAAGGGTTTTGCCGCCCACCTGGATCCAGTAAATATCATAGCAAGCCCGCAGCTCTATTACCGCAACGGTGAGGTTATCCAGGAATGGTTCGATAAACTTGGTGATAACATTCTGAGTTGTCATGCAAAAGATATAACTTTGAGCGGAAAACTTACGGTCCATCTCGACGAATGCCGTCCCGGTCTTGGAGAGCTCGACTACGAGACTTATCTTAAATGTATGTCGAAGCTCGACGACAGGGTATGTATGATGCTCGAGCATATGACCGAAGAGATAGATTATATCCAAGCAACAAAATACATCAAAGGTCATGCAAAAAGGCTTGGAATTAAGATCTAAGGCAAAAAACAGGTGATGTATAATGTTGTATTAAGCCAATGTCCCCCAGCTCATAGCAGCGGGGCGTTTGCTAAGAGTTAGCAATCTGTGAAATTTAATGGAAATCATATAAATCAATCGAACAATTATTACTGCTAAAGAGTTTTGGAAGATGGGATAAATGGTTATGGAATTACAAAGCAAACAGCCCGCCACGTCATTGTGGAGGGCTGTCTACTTAAAAGGGGAGGTTGAACAGTTGAGATTTCATGTCGTTTCATCTGGTGTTATGTGCCTTGGAAGTATGAAAAGGGGAATTACAAATTCATCTTGTTTCATCTTGAGCTATAGAAGTTACGTATAAATATAACGAAAACACAAGATTTTAAAGAATTTAAATTTTGGAGAAAAGTTAATATTATGTTCGATTGTCATTATATGGGGGAAGTGATAGGATACTATCATGGAGTAATCGTGTATAGGGTGTGTTAGCCTCCCAGAAGGGAGGTGGTGCCAATTGCAGACTACATATGAAACATTATCTTTAATGTTGACATTTGGACTTTTGCTTATAGCACTGCTTACCTATTTAGATAATAGGAATAATAAGCGAAAAAAATAACTGCCCCTGACTTAGCCGGTCCATTGGGCAGTTAATCTGACAATTAAGGCTAACCACTTTGTGGGCGGTTGCTCCTTTTCTTATATTTAGTATAGCATTAGAACGAGAAGATGTAAACATAGTTTTATATATCAATTAAAGATTTTAAAATCACCAGGAAAGAAAGTGAAATTACAGTAAAAATATTAGCTGGTTATGACACAGGGCGCTATGTTATGTCAAAAATGGACAGGCGATTGGTATCGGTGCAGATCAATAATTTAGAATTTATTGCACTAGGCTTGCGGGTGGTAAAGCTGATACTTGTTTTTACGCAATAAAAAAGATAGTCTAATGCATCTTTATAAATAGAGAGGAGAAATCAAATGGGAATAAGTATTTCGTATGTCTCATCTTACAATTTTACTCTAAATAGAGATGTATATAACGAATGTAGTGTGGTATTTCACAATGCAGCAACAGTACGAGATATGGGTATTCCTTGTGTATATATAAAGCTGAGTATAAACTATATATTAAATAATACTAATTGAAAATAATTTATTTGTCCGAAATCTCTGAAAGCCCTATAAACAGGGTGCTCGGGCCACAAGCAAACAGCCCACCACGTCATTGTGGAGGGCTGTCTACTAAAAAGGGGAGGATAAGTATTTAACTTCTCTTTGGTAATCATAATTGGAGGGGGAAT
>JAQSXC010000303.1 GCA_029266335.1 Eubacterium sp.
TTTTTACGTTAAAATATGACATGCTGTTGTCAGGTTAAGATGATATAATTATTAATGTGGAGGTTTCTATGCAGATTAACAGACTATTTGAAATTGTTTATATATTGCTGGACAAAAAACTGATAACAGCAAAAGAACTGGCCGAACGCTTTGAAGTATCTATCCGGACAATTTACAGAGATATAGACGTACTTTCCGATGCCGGAATACCCATATATATGAGTAAGGGTAAGGGGGGCGGAATAAGTCTTCTGGAGAACTATGTCCTGAATAAATCCATTTTGTCAGATTCTGAACAGAAGGAAATTCTGGCAGCCTTACAAAGTCTTAATGCCATTCATTATCCTGAAGTGGATAATGTAATATCAAAATTGGGGCTTTTATTTAACAAGGAGGATTATAACTGGGTGGATGTTGATTTTTCCCATTGGGGTGAGACCAACAGGAATAAATTTAATCTGATAAAAACAGCCATAATCAATAAAAAAGTGATCAGCTTTGATTATTTAAACTCCTACGGCAGTAACAGCAACAGGAAAGTAGAACCTGTCCAGCTCTGGTTCAAGGATAAGACCTGGTATTTAAAAGCTTTCTGTCTGGAAAAACAGGCTTTTAGAATATTCAAGCTTACCAGAATGAAGGAGGTTAAGCTGACTGAAAATTCATACGAAAAAAGACCTCTCAAAGAGAACTCTTTTCAGGCAGACAGGGAAGCAGCCTTTAACCTGGTCGAGTTTACACTTCAGCTGGACAATTCTGTAGCATACCGAGTTTACGACGAATTTAATGAAAATTCTATCTCTGTAAACGAGGATGGAAACTTTGAGGTTACTGTTTCCTTTCCAGAAAGCGACTGGGTGTATGGATACATATTATCCTTTGGTAATGCTGCCAGGGTTATTGAACCGGAATATGTAAGAGATATTATTGTTAAAAGACTTGAGGATACCTTGAAACAGTACACACAGCAAGATTATTAGAGTATTTGGATATGACAAATAGATTGGTAAAAGTGATTCATGGAAATAGCATTCAAAGAATTTTTATTTTCTCAGTCTATTGTTTTAATATGACATAATGATGTCATATTGAGGCTGATATCCTTTTATTATAACTAATAAAAGGAGAGTAAAAAAATGAAGATGAATTATGAAGTTGTACAACTTGGGGAAAAGAAAGTTGCAGGAATACAGATTTTGACTACTAACGAAAATGGACAGGCCATGGCCGATATAGGCAGGGTTTGGGGAAAGTTCCTGCAACAAGGTATTTACAGTTCAATTCCCGATAAAATCAACTCAAAATCAATAGGTCTTTATACAGATTATGAAGGTGATTTTACAAAACCCTATAACTTTGTAGCCTGCTGTGAAATAGGTCAAACTGAGGTTTTACCGGATAGTATGGTTATGAAGACTATTCCTGCAGGAGCTTATGCAAAGTTTATTGTAACGGGACAAATGCAGAAGGCTGTTGGAGAATTCTGGTCAAATTTATGGAGTATGGAGCTGAGTAGAAAGTACAGCTGCGATTTTGAAGAATATCAGAATAACTCGGAAGATGTGAATAATCAGGAAATACACATATATATAGCGTTGAAATGATTGGGAGAACAGAAAAATGGATTTTATAAATGTAACCATGGACAATATAGATAATGAGGATATTTGCTGTGCAAATTCAGATAAAAAGGGAGACGTATGTGCAGCATCCAAAAAGGCCTGGCTAAAGGAAAGATTTCAGGATGGAATGGTATTCAAGAAACTTAATGAAAGGGGAAAGGTATTCATAGAGTACATTCCGGCTGAAAATGCCTGGTGTCCCATTAGTGCTGACGGATATATGTTTATTGACTGTTTTTGGGTGTCCGGAAGCTTTAAGGGAAAGGGCTATGCCTCGGGCTTGCTGAACGATTGTATTGCGGATTCCAAAGCACAGGGCAAAAAAGGCCTGGTTGTACTGTCGGCTGCTAAAAAAATGCCCTTTCTGTCAGATCCTAAATTTCTGAAATATAAAGGCTTCAAGGTTGCTGATAAATGTGAACCCTTTTACGAACTGCTTTATTTGCCCTTTAAAAATACCGAAACTGTTCCGGCCTTTAAAGCCAGTGTAAAGCAGGAAGTACTTAAGGACAAGGGTTTGATACTGTACTTTACAAACCATTGCCCGTATAATGCCAGATATGTGCCGCAGCTTGAGAATATTGCCAGAGAGCGAGGTGTTAAATTTACCGCACACAAAATAACTTCAAAAGCTGAGGCCCAGGCGGCGCCGGCACCTTTTACAACATACAGCCTTTTTTACAACGGACGGTTTGTTACAAATGAAATACTCAGCGAAGCAAAGTTTATAAAATTCCTTGACGGGAAGGGTCTGTAATAATGGAATATATACCTGCAAAAACAGTAATATCGGGTTATGCCGAGAATAATAACTGGTTTGGAAATAACTACAACATGAATATATATAAAGGCTGCAATCATGGATGCATATATTGCGACAGCCGCAGCGAATGTTACCATGTGGAGAATTTCGACGAGGTGAGAGTAAAAGAAAATGCTCTTGCTCTGATCTACCGGGATATTAAGTCAAAACGTAAAAAAGGAGTCATCGGGACAGGTGCTATGAGTGATCCTTACAACCCTTTTGAAAAAAAGCTTGAACTGACAAGAGGAGCTCTTGAAATAATCAACAGGTTCGGATTTGGCGTATCCATTGCCACCAAAAGTGATCTTGTAGCAAGAGATATTGATATATTCAATAATATCCGGCAGCATTCCCCGGTTCTTGTAAAAATAACCGTTACCAGTTGTGACGACCAACTGGCCAAAAAGGTGGAGCAAAATGTTGTACCTCCTTCCAGACGGTTTACGGCCATAAAGAAATTAAGTGAAAACGGCATTTTTGCAGGAATTCTGATGATGCCTGTTTTGCCGTTTATAGAGGACACAGAAGAAAATATATCGGGCATAATCCGGCTTGCTTACGAAAATGGGGCAAAGTTTATATATCCTGCCATGGGAGTGACACTGCGCATGAATCAAAGGGAGTGGTATTTTTCCAAACTGGACGAGCTTTTTCCGGGAATGAAGAAAAAATATATCGAAGAGTTCGGAGACTCCTATCAGTGCCATTCACCCAGGGCAAAACAGCTAAAAGCTCTGTTTAAAGAGCAGTGTAATCAATATGGCCTTCTATACAAAATGGAAGATATAATAAAGGCCTATAAAAATGGCTATTATGACAGACAGCTGAGTTTATTTTAATTCGGAAATCACTTTTTTGACTTCGTCACTGGCTTTGATAATGCCGTAAACCTTAACCTTTTTAAAGGTTTCTTTTACCAGCTCGGCAGGAACATCCTTATCAATCAGCAGCATACCGATAAGAAAGAGAGAAATCTTATTCCCGCTTAATTTGACCTGCTCCAGACTTTTCCTGCTGTAACTGAAAACACCAGTTCCTCCTGCAATACCATTATCAATGTCCGATATGCTTTGATCAACGATGCCGGTAATCTGAGAACTTAATTTGTTGATTTCTTTTACGGCAGAATTCAGTCCTAAAGTACCAGATGCCTTAATACTGCTTATATCTCCAGAATGTACCGTCATTTGATTGCGGATAGCAGTACGGATAAAATCCGTCCTGTTAGTGTAAAAACCCTGCTCTACCAGCAGGTCAATGTGACCCAGGTCAATTGCTCCAATATTTATAGTTATCTTTTCCGTTTCCATATTATCCTCCTTAATATCATCAAATATATCACATTGATATTATAGAGTATAATGACGCATAAAACAGTTTTATCCAACCTTGTCAAAGATGAGTTCATTGCCATACGGCCTGAGGAGTCTGTCCGGAGCTGTATTGTCTGTACCGATCCAGGCCATTGCATCAGGTGCGTCAAGGATAACCGGCATCCTGTTGTGTATGCCGGACATTTGACTGTTGGCGTCCGTTGTAATGATAACAAAACGGGTGGTGGGGATGCCGGTCTTATCTGTAAAGCTGCCGTACAGGCCGGCGAAATACATGAGACCCGGCGCAGAAGAACGGATAAGGTATTTATCCTTTTTTTTGGCAGTGCCGTCTGCAGCTTTCCATTCATAAAAGCCGCTTGCAGGCACAAGACACCGGCCTGTGGTTATTAGCCTGCGAAAAGTAGGCTTTTCATGCAGGGTTTCGCATCTGGCATTTATAATGACTGCACTTGATTTCATATAGTTTGGAAAGCCCCATTTAAAAAGGTGTACATCTCTATTGTTACCGGGAGTCCCGGTAATAACCGGAACGGTATCGGTAGGAAAGATTTCACCTGTTTTCATTTTAGGAGCTTCACTTTTATATCTTTCGTTAATTCCGTTAATAATGTTAATCAATTCTTCGTTTTCTTTTTCTGTAAACACAACATAACGTCCGCACATTTTGGCCTCCGCTGGTAATTTTAATGTATTTACCCAATATATAGGAGAATATATAGGGGCATTTGTTTTTCAGGCGTTTATAGCGCACAGGTTCTATAGAAAGCTTCCTGCTGTAGAAAATTCATACCTTTACTTTATTATATTACTATTATAACTGATTTTTAAGGGCCAATGCCGTATTTAAAGTAAGATTTTAATATTGTATCTGGCATTTTTTAAAATATTCATACTTTTACTTTTCAGTGCAAATAATAATAATCAGTCAATATAATTTGACCTGAATTAAACAAATAAGGAGGCTTTTTATGGATAATAATTTTAAAATTGCGCCACTGGATAATCATGAAATAATTAACGATATATCCAGGCTGGAATCCGAACTGAAAAAGAAGTCCGGAATGGATATAGTATTGATTGCCTATACAAAAGCTGAAAACAAATAACCACTTTGCCAAAAAGGCCAGTAAAGTTAAAACTTTAACTGGCCTTGCATGATAAATCTGATTCATAAATTTTATCTAATGCAAATAAAGGTAAAAACTTGATTAACATTAGCCTGAAAATATACCCATCTGTTGCCGGTCCATCTATAGCCGTAAATAGTCCGGCCCTGAACATCTGAAATCCAAGCCCAAAAATTTCTTCCGTTAATTAACCAAATATATGCGAACCTGTTTCTGCACTGCCTGATAGGGCCGGGGCTAAATTGGGGTCTGATCATTGGGCCGGGCATTCCCTGCGGCGGCATCATCGGGCCGGGCATTCCCTGCGGTGGCATCATTGGGCCGGGCATTCCCTGCGGTGGCATCATTGGGCTGGGCATTCCATCAGGTCTATAATCTTCTTCATAATCATCATAGTCCTCATACTCCTCATATCTG
>JAQSXC010000087.1 GCA_029266335.1 Eubacterium sp.
TCAACAGCTGCGGAATCCTCGGCACCTGCTGAAAAGGTTGAAGTAACCTATATGGCATGGTATAACAATGAAACAGAACCGGCTGAAACTCAGAAAGTAATAGACAAGTATAATGCGGAGAACAAGGACAATATCACTGCAAAGCTAATCTCTGTTGCTTATAATGATTATATTACAAAGTTAAATACAATGGCATCCTCAAATACTCTTCCTGATGCAGCAATGATGTCGGAATCACAGTGTATCAAATGGGCAGTAAACGGAAAGCTTGCCGATGTAAGCGACATGTATGCTGCAGATGAAAAGCCATTGGACTCACTTGCCTTTACATATAAGGGTAAGCCTGTTGCGTACAGCTGTGCAAATGAAGTTTTACTTCTGTACTACAACAAGGATTTATTTGACAAAGCAGGCGTGGCTTACCCACCGGCTTCAGCCGACAAGGCATGGACCTGGGATGAATTTGTGGCTGCAGCTAAAAAGCTGACCAAGGACAAGAATGGCAAAGGCCCTGGTGATGCCGGCTTTGACCCTAAAAATATAACTACCTACGGTACACAGGTCAATACTCTTGCATGGATGTGGCCGGTATTTGCAATTTCAAATGGCGGCGGTGTTTGCACTGAAGACGGCAGCCAGCTGTTGTTAGGAAAGCCTGAAACAATTGAAGCAGCACAAAAAATAGCTGATCTTAGTTTGAAGGAATTTGTTGCTCCTACACCAACTACCTCAGCAACCTTCCCGACACTCGACGTTACCCTTCTTTCAGGTAAGGTAGCGATGGCAACAGGCGGACAGTGGGAAATAGGTGTTTCTTTGAAGAACTCTCTTAAAGACGGCTTGCATTATGGTGTAGGCGTTCTTCCTAAGTTCAAGACTCCTGTTACTCTTAATACAGGCGGACCTAATGTCATATTCAATACAGGCAAGAATATAGACAATGCCAAGAAGTTCCTCAAGTGGTATACACAGGAGGATAATAATCTTTCCCTGATTCAGAACGGTGTCTGGATGCCTGTATCACAGAAGTGGTACAAGGACGAGTCCCTTATGAAGAAGTGGGCTGATAATGAAATTCATCCTCCGTTTGAACAGTACAAGACAGCAGTTATTGATTATGCAATGAATAATGCTAAGCAGGTACCCTGGTATTATCTCCCGGGATATTCAGATATAGAAGAAGTTCTTACTCCTGGTATGGACCCTGTATGGGCAGGTACAAAGACAGCAGAAGATGCCATAACCAATGATATTATGCCAAAGGCTCAGAAGATCTTTGATGCTAACAAATAACGATTCAATACTCAGTACCATGTTTGTAATATAAACAAATTGGGCTAATGCCCTTCTTAGAAGGAAAACTGGGGCATTAGCCTGATTTAGTATTTGGGGTATGAAATTTCCGGAAACTTCCGGCAATAGACTCTGGGACAGTTAAAAAACGATTTAAATCGGAAGTTATGACTGTGCCCCAATATTTCAGGAAGGATTGTGAAAAAGCTTATGCGGATAACAAAATCACATAAAGACAATATGGTAGCATATTTGTGTCTTTCTCCAGCAATACTTGGCCTTCTCTTTTTAACAATCATACCGATACTAGGTGTTATAGGGATAAGCTTTACAAATTGGAGTGGACTCACAGAACCGGCATTTGTCGGCTTTGATAATTATGTTAAGATATTTACAGAAGATTTTTTCTTTTATAAATCAGCACTGGTAACAGTATACTTTGCCTTTGGTGCTGTTATTACAAGTATTATATATGCGTTCTTTGTTTCAATAATGTTGAATCAAAGGATACCTGGCAGAGGAATTATACGTTCTATCTACTTCATACCCTATATAATTCCGGTAGTTGCTACAAATGTGGTCTGGTCATGGCTCTATGACTGCAATTTCGGAGCATTTAACTTCATTATAAACTCATTAGGCTTTGATAAATCTTTATTTTTACAAGGTGAAAAAACAGTTGTTCCATCACTGATTCTCATTGCGGTTTGGTCTACAGGAAATTTGATTGTTATATTCCTGGCGGGCATACAGAATGTTCCAAGAGCATACCTGGAGGCTGTTGAGATTGACGGTGGCAACACTTGGCATAAATTCAGGCATGTAACAGTTCCCATGATGACACCTATCATATTTTTCAATTTTCTTATGAGTATGATAAATAATCTTCAGGTATTTGTACCGGCCCAGGCATTGACAAAGGGAGGCCCCAACGATTCTTCACTGTTCCTGGTCTACCTGATATACCGTGAAGGCTTTATGAAAAACAACTTTGGCTATGCGTGCGCAATATCATTAATATTCTTTGTATTTATTGCAGCACTTACAGGTTTTATATTCAAGACATCCGACAAATGGTTATTCTACGAAGGGAAGTGATGAATAGTGGCTAACGTGGAACTTAAAAATGAAGTTAGGAAGAGAAAATAAACATTCCAATTACTATCCTGGTAGTCTTGGGAGCCATACTGGTGTTATTCCCGATTTTCTGGATGGCCAGAACCTCTTTCATGACAAATCTGGAGATAAATACTTACCCTCCTGCTTTGTTTCCTAAAAAGTGGCTGTTTGAAAATTATCCCGAGGCAATGAAAACCTTTAAGTTTTTGCTTTATCTAAAGAATACCCTTTCCATTGTAATTCCTGCAATTGTTGGAGTAATTGCAACCGCATGCTTTGCTGCCTATGCATTTGCAAGACTTGAGTTTAAATTCAAAAATTTGTGGTTTTCTCTTGTGATTGGCAGTATGCTGATGCCGGGAGCGATAACAATTATTCCTATATTTATTATGTGGAGCAAGCTCGGCTTTACAAATTCCTATGTACCGTTGGTAGTGCCGGCATTCCTTGGCGGCGGAGCCTTTAATATATTTCTTATCAGGCAGTTTATGATGACAATACCCAAGGAGCTGGATGAAGCAGCAACAATAGATGGAGCAGGGCACCTGCAAATTATATTCCGGATACTGCTGCCACTGCTGAAACCGGTACTTATATCAGTTGGCTTGTTTACCTTCATACTTTACTGGAATGACCTGCTGGGGCCGGTCATATATGTTAATGACCAGGATAAGCAGACTATTTCCCAAGGGTTGGCAACCTTTAAAGGCGGTTTCGGGACAAACTGGAAATCACTGATGGCCGCTTCGTGCCTTGCATCAGTTCCGGCAGTAGTTCTGTATCTCTTTGGTCAGAAATACTTTATTGAAGGTATAGTTTTGACCGGTCTAAAATCTTAATAATGGAAAAAACCATCACCTCCTCATTGATCCGGCAAAAGAGTTAATTGAGGAGGTGATTGTGTGCGCGTATGGAAATTATCAGAACTGAACTGATCAAATTAGCTTGCGTCCAGTAATAATTGATTTTATATCGATGTATATAATACAATAGTTATGATTATTAATTAATGACATTTTGAATAAATTTAACCCCATGCAGCCGGGTGGGACAACTGATCTGGCACTTAGGGGACATGGAGGTTAAATACCATGCTTAAATTTTTACACAGAGCTATAGCTGTATTGGATAAAACAATTGTAAGGGCAACGAGGGTTCTGAGCTTAAAATTTAGGTTGATTCTGCTGGTAATAATAATGTCTATAGTTCCAATTCTTTTAATAGGGGTTACCTCTTATAGAAAAGCTGATGCAGATATTGTAAACAAGACCAGTGTATCTTCTCTGCAGATAGTTAAACAAATGAGTCTCACCATAAATGCCAAACTGGCCAGCTGGAAGCAGTACGGAGATATTATAGCAGTCTCTGAGGATGCACAAAGCATATTGAAGAGATATGATGAAATGGATGATGCAAATAAGTATCTCTCAGGTAAAAAACTGGTCAGAATAATGAAAGAAGCACTTAAGGTAACCTTGGATATTCAGGAGCCTGTACTAATGTCAAATGAGGGAGGTGTGATTTCAATGTCCGATTCGAGTTCCTTCATTAATAATATAGCTGGTGCAGATGAGATCAAGAGGATGACTAAGGAAGCTGACGGAAGATATGTCTGGTATACCGATGATGTGGCAAAAAAGGAATATAAAGGCCTTGTAGTACTCTCAAGGGGTATAAAGGACCTGGGAACCTTTAATGATACCATTGGTTCATTATTTCTCAGGGTTGACAGTAATTATTTATACAGCCTGTACAGCAATGCAAATCTGGGAAAAGGAAGCAAGGTATACCTGCTGGATTCCAAATATATGGTGGTATTGAGCGGAAATAAAAGCGACGTAGGAGAAAAGTTTACATACTCCACCAGCCAGAGTATTGACAGGATATACAAAGCCGGCAAGGATCACGGGACTATCAAGGATGTTGAAGGCGGGTATCTGGCGGCATTTTCGGTGGTGCCGGAATCGGGCTGGACTGTTGTGGCACTGATTCCAAACAAGTATATGAACAGTCTGTCCAATGAGATTAAGCACATGGTTGTACAGGTGGTTTTAATATGCATATTAATAGCAATGGTGATTTTTTTGGTTGTATACCGAAGCATTACCTTCCCTCTCTGGGAACTGATAAGTTCTATGAGAGAACTTAAAAAAGGCAATCTGAAAACCCGAAAGCTTATGGACGATTCCAAGGATGAGGTGGCAGAGGTTACTGCCAGCTATAATCACATGATTGATGAGCTTAACCAGCATATTGAAAACATAAAGTCAAAGGAAAAGCAGAGGGCCCTGGCTGAGTTCAGAGCACTCCAGGCTCAGATAAATCCTCATTTCATAGCAAATACGCTGAATAATGTTGCATGGATGGCCAAAATGCAAAAGGCCGATAATATTGAGTCGGTGGTTACTTCCATGATTAAGCTGCTCAATTCAAGTATGGGCAGGGGCCCGGATATAATAACCATAGAAGATGAAATAGAAAATATAAAAAGCTACATAAATATACAGGAATATAAATATATAAAAAAAATAAGTGTCAACATAGATTTTGATACTGAAATCATGGACTGCAAAATCCTGAAATTTATTTTGCAGCCGATAGTTGAGAATGCCATGATTCATGGGCTGGGTCCCAAGCAGGGGCAGGGCTTTATTACAATAAAAGGCTACGCCGACGGAGAGGATATCTCTGTTATTGTTGAGGACAATGGTGTTGGGATGACAGAAAGCGAAATTGAAACTCTTCTTAAAGGGGAGGATACTGCGTCCAAGGAAAGGTTCAGCAGTATAGGCCTTAACAATGTAAATGAGAGAATAAAGCTTGCATATGGAGAAAAGTACGGGCTTCATATAAAAAGCCAGAAGAATGTTTTTACTTCAGTGGAAATCAGAATTCCAATTGTTTTGTAAGTTAGATTATGACGAAAAGTGGGTTTCTATAGAGTAGTCTACTGTTGGGAGGTTAAGATGATTAAAGTTTTTATTCTTGATGATGAAGCTATAGCTCGTATAAATCTGAAACACTTGATTAATTGGGAAAAGGAAGGATATACCATTTGTGGAGAAGCTGACAATGGTATGGATGCTCTTAAAAAAGTTGAAGAATTGAGACCGGATATTATTTTTACAGACATGAACATGGCCGGCATGAATGGGGTTGAGTTTATAAATAATGCCAAAAAAATTACTCCCGACGTAAAAATCATTGCCTTCAGCGCCTTTGACGATTTTGAATTCGTTCGTCAAAGTCTGAAGGAAGGAGCTGTGGACTACCTTATAAAATACAGAATGGAGCCGGAATCCCTGCTGTCAATGCTTGAATCCATAAAAGACAGCATAAAGACTGAAAGCATTGAAAAACAAAAAAACGATAGAATCAAGGAAATGGCTACTTCAGGAAAGGCTCTGATTCAGAAAAATGTTATTATGAATTCTCTCAATGGCTATATAAAAGATAATTTTCCTGCCATCATTAAAGAATATGAGATAGATCTCGATGAAAAAAACATCATGATAGCAGCTTCGCGTATCGATGATTTTTATAGTATAAAGGAAAGGTTCAATACACAGGAGATAGCTGTTTTTATCCAGACTGTGGACAATATTCTGACGAGTATCTGTGAAGATATGGGAAAAACGGTTTACGTCAGTCTGGGTGAGGGCAGATATGTTTTTGTTATGTCCTTTGGTGATACCCAGAGTGAGGCAGTTATAAATTCAAAAGCAATTTCTAATATCAGCACTATAGAGGGAACGGTAAAAAGATTCTTAAATGTGACTCTGAGCTTTGGACTTAGCGGCATATGTCCTGTTGCTGCAAGGATAAGTGAATATTACCAGGAAGCAAAAAAAGTACTGGATGACGGGTATTTCAAAGGCAGTAATTATATTGTTCAAAAAAGGGAATTGGCCTCTCAGGAGGCGCCGAAATACAATACCGGCCTCACAGCCATGGAGGAAAAGAATCTTCTGGCCGATATAAGAAGCTCAAAGCACGAAAGTGCTATAAAGACCCTTGAAGATATCTTTAAGACAATGAAGAACAATAAATGTCCCTTTGATGCCGTAAAAATGACATGTATTGATCTTATCAACCTGCTGAACCGTATGATAAAAGAATTCAATTTATCGCCTAACAGGGTTTATCCCAATAACAGCAGTGCATATGATGATTTTAAAAAATATGAAACCCTGGAGGAGCTGCTGAATTATTTCAAGCTGCTTTATACAACCTTAATGAATGTTTTGGAGCAAAACAAGTTAAACAGCAGATATTCCACCATAATAAAAAGGGCAATAGATTTTATTGCAAATAATTATGAGAAGGATATATCACTGTCTGTTGTTGCTGAAAAGGTAAATGTTTCTCCCCAATATCTCAGCAAACTATTCAAAGAAGAATGCGATACGGGATTTACCAGCTATTTGAACAGTATAAGGGTAGAGCAGGCCAAATTGATGCTGACGGATGGAATAAATTTCAAGGACCTTGCTTCAAAGGCCGGTTTTAATAATTATACCTACTTTTTTACAGTATTTAAGGAGTTCACCGGCATGACACCCCATCAGTATGAAAAAACCATATTAAAAGGGAAAAAATGACAAAAAATTAATAAAATTATCATATCCTATCAAAAGCTTACAAAAATATTGCATAATTAACGGAATATGATAATATAAATAATAGATAATTTTTAACTTAAATATTTGTAATATTTTTTATAGCATATAATATTTATATAATTAATGTATATCTTCCGTTAGATTATCAATATGTTTTTAAGGGAGTTGTTTTATTTGGGTTTTGGACAGGATATAGGAATTGATTTGGGAACTGCTACAGTGCTTGTTTATATTAAGGGGAAAGGTATCGTTTTGAGAGAACCTTCCGTTGTTGCCATAGATAAGAACACTAACAAATTACTGGCGGTAGGAGAAGAAGCCAGGAGGATGTTGGGAAGAACGCCTGGAAATATAGTTGCTATCAGACCTCTCAGAGAGGGCGTAATATCAGACTATGATATTACTGAGCGTATGCTCAAGTACTTTATTAACAAGGTTACAGGAGGCAGAAGGTTTTTCAAGCCAAGAATTATGGTTTGCGTACCCAGCGGTGTGACCGAGGTTGAAAAACGTGCAGTAATTGATGCCTCAATGCAGGCCGGAGCAAGAAAGACTTATTTGATTGAAGAGCCTATAGCTGCTGCAATAGGAGCCGGAATAGACATAGCAAAGGCATGCGGAAGCATGGTCGTTGATATGGGTGGAGGTACTACCGACATAGCTGTTATTTCCCTTGGAGGAACAGTAGTTAGTACGTCCATAAAAGTTGCAGGCGACAAGTTTGACGAAGCGATAGTAAGATATATGCGTAAAAAGCATAATATAATGATAGGTGAGAGAACAGCAGAAGAACTCAAGATCAATATTGGTACTGTTTTCCCAAGGGTTCAGGAGGTTACCATGGATATAAGAGGAAGAAACCTTATTTCAGGTCTTCCTAAAACTATAACCATATCTTCAACCGAAATGATGGAAGCCCTTGAAGAACCAATTTCCAGTGTTGTAGAGGCTGTTCATTCGGTTTTGGAACGCACTCCGCCTGAACTGGCTGCTGATATCAGCGACAGAGGAATCGTCATGACTGGAGGAGGAAGCCTTATATACGGCCTTGATAAGCTGCTTCAGGAAAAGACCGGCATTAATGTCATAATTGCTGACGATTCCATATCCTGTGTTGCACTGGGAACCGGTAAGGCATTGGATAATATTGAGGCGATCGAAGAGACTGCCTTATCCGAAAGCAGAAGAAACAGAAGATAGTAGAGGATAATAAAAGTTAAGAGTTGGCTTTGTAAAAAGAGCCGACTCTTTTTAATTTTTTATTAAGTAAAAATAAAAAAATACCGATAAACAATTGATGACTTTAAACGAGGAGATTTCTCATGATTAGAGGACTGTACACTTCAGGCTGGAGCATGCTTGCAAACAGCAAAAAACTGGATGTTATAACAAATAATCTTGCAAACGTTAATACTGCTGGATTTAAGAAGGATACTGTTGTATTCGAAAGTTTTCCCGATCTTTTAACAAAAAGAATACATGATACACAAAATTCATCAAATATCGGTTCTATGTCGCTGAGCCATGATGTCGGAGAGATATTTACATACTATACTCAGGGCCAGATGAGTCAAACTAATAATAGAATGGACCTTGCCATCAATGATGATAATACCGGTGAAGCAGCCAGTCCCGCGTTTTTTACAATCGGGGTTACGGATCCGCAGGATAATAGCAACTTAAAAGAGTATTATACCAAGGATGGGGCCTTTATAATTAACACTAACAATCAGCTTGCTACCAAGGACGGACATCTGGTGTTGGGTGAGAATGGACCTATTACACTTGAATCAGGTGATTTTTCTGTTGATAATAAGGGAAATGTTGTTCAGAACGGCTCAGTAGTGGATAAGCTCAAAATCACACAATTCAGTGATGCTACAAAACTTAGAAAATTTGGAGATAATTTGGTGGAGAACCAGGGAAGTGAAACTTCAGATTTCTCAGGAGTTGTACTGCAGGGTTTTTCAGAAGCTTCAAATGTAAATGTTATAAGTGAAATGGTGGACATGATTACTGTAATGAGAGCTTACGAGGCAAACCAAAAAGTTCTTCAGGCACAGGATTCCACACTTGAAAAGGTTGTATCCGAGGTAGGAGCCGTAAGATAATAATGCTATTTGATATATTAAAATAATAGTCATTCAAAAGAGTTTGATCAGAACATAAATTATTATATAATTAGTTGTTAACATAACATGGGTTAACCAGGAGGATAAAGTTATGATGAGAGCATTGTGGACAGCGGGTTCAGGTATGAAGGCCCAGCAGCTCAACGTTGATGTTATTTCAAATAACCTGTCAAATGTAAATACTACAGGCTATAAAAAAGAAAGAGTTGAGTTCAAGGATCTATTATATGAGACTATGGGAAGAGCATATGTGCTTGAAGACAGCGGTAAGCCGGTAAATTTGCAGGTTGGACATGGAACAGCCGTAAATGCCACTGTTCGTAATTTTGAATCCGGAAATATTGACAAGACAGATTCTTCATTGGATTTTGCTATTGAAGGAGAAGGCTTCTTTACTGTTGTAGGTCCTCAGGGAAAGATACAGTATACCAGGGACGGTTCCTTTAAGGTAAGTGTTACCGAGGATGGAATGAGGAAACTGACAACTTCTGATGGTTACTCTGTTCTGGATGATGCCGAGCAGGAAATAGTATTTGATACAGATGTTGATATTACAAACCTGGTTGTTACTCCACAGGGACAGATGAGCTACAAAAACAGCGATGGAGAAACCGTTCCAATGGATCAGACAATCGGTATGGTGACATTCCCTAACAAATATGCTCTGGAAGCTGTAGGAAGAAATCTTTTTGATAGAAATTCTGCTACCGGCGAGCCTGTTCAGGCGAGTCAGGAGTTGACAGGAAAGAGTCTCATAAATCAGTATCATCTTGAATCCTCAAATGTTCAGGTGGTTGATGAAATGGTTAAACTGATTGTAGCTCAAAGAGCCTATGAAATAAATTCCAAGGCTATTCAGTCATCAGATGATATGCTTCAGATTGCAAATAACTTAAAAAGATAATTTATTAATATAAAAGGATAATTACCAGTAAGTGTCGAATAAAATTATAGAACTGCCGGTTATTATTTATTCTGGTTCAGTGGAGGCCATGGAGGAAATATGGGAGTAGGAAGCATTAATCCAAATTCAAAAAATGCAATAGAAAATGCTCAGACTTATAGTACAAAATCAACTGAAGATGATTTTGAAAGAAGGCTAAGAGCTGCAGCAGAAAAAGGTGAGGATTCTGAGCTCAAGCAGGTATGCAATGAGTTTGAGAGTATTTTTATAAATATGATGTACAAGCAGATGAAGGCTACAGTGCCAAAATCCGATTACCTGCAAAGTGATTCAGCTACGGAGATATACAACTCCATGCTGGATGACAAGCTGGTTGAGAAAGCCTCTCTAAAGGGTATTGGTATTGGAGAAGTAATGTATAAGCAATTGTCAAAGCAATATCTTAAATCTGGCAGTTCTGCAGAAACTGCGGTCGGGGTAGTAGATGAAAAAAAATAATCATAAACTGATTATAATCACTGGAATGTTTTTGATATTGTCCTTCATTATATTTTATGTAGGGCAATTTTTGTTTTTTAAAAAGGATATACCTGCGGCTGCAATAGATGCGGCATCCAAGTATGCTAATTCACATATTTCACAGCCTGACACCGTAAAAAAACCTTTTCCTGTGGATTATAAGCATGTTTCCATTACAATTAACGGACAGAAACAGGAAATATTTACTCTGGAATTTGCTCCTTCCGATGAACGTGTGGAGTTTAAGCCTGTTCATGCCTATGACAGTGTATTCGGATTTGAAAAAATATCCGAGATATCAAAGAGAACAGGAGCATATGCAGCCATTAACGGAGGCTTTTTTTATGAGTACGGGGATCCTGTGGGAATGTTAGCTATTGATGGAAGGCTGTATATGGCTGCAACAGGTCATGATCCCGTGCTGGTGGTTGATAAATACGGAGCCCGGTTTGAAAAACTGGTATCAGATATTTTTTTTATGTATAAAGATAAAAAAGTAAACATAAATCAGATTAACCGTACCGGTGATAATAAAGATATTATCTTATATACAAATGATTTTGGTTCAACCAACAGGGCTGAAGAAAACAATACTTCAATAAGAATTGTAAATAACGTTGTTACTGCAGTTTACCAAAATGTTACTCAATTGCCGCTAATAAAAGACAGCGACCTTGTCAGCTTTTTTGGCAGTAATGCCTCCCTTCCGGGTAAGCTGGGTATAAAGGAGGGTGATACCGTTAATATAGAAATAAAGCCTGACCTGGGAAATGCTTACCAGGCTTACAGCTGTGGAAGCATGCTGGTAGATGAAGGCAAGGTGGTAGCACCCGAAACAGACAGATGGGCGGGGACATTGTTGAACCGTGACCCAAGAACCGCCATAGGTATAAAAGCTGATGGAAGGCTTGTACTTATAGTAGTAGACGGAAGGCAGCCGGGATACAGTGCAGGTCTTACAGGCGAGGAACTGGCAGAATACCTTGTAGAGCTTGGGGTTAGAGAGGCTGCCATGCTGGATGGAGGCGCAACCTCCCAGATATTTGTTGACGGCAGTCTGAAAAACAGACCTTCCTATAGAGGTATGGAGCGTCCTGTTGCGGGGGCGTTTATAGTAAAAGTGAAGGATACCTGAATGAATTTTTACTAAAAGGAAGGATTTTTTATTGATTGGGAGAATATATATCATCCATAGATATAATTCCCTCTTCTGTTGACGGAAAGGAAAATCGGATACTCACCGGTCTGATAGCAATCTCACTGTTGAAACACCTCTGACTGATGTACAATTTGAAAAGTAAATAATCCGATATAAGGTAGATGATCAGATACAAGGGAAAATATCAGATCTGCTGATACCGAATCAGCGCGCAGGTACACCGGTGTGTACTTGAATAGATATGGTTATAATAAAAGCAGGACAGCGTAGATTGGAGGAGTTATGCTTACAATAAAAGAAATTAAAGAAATACTGCCACACAGATATCCTTTTTTACTGGTGGATAAAATTATTGAGCTGGAACCGGGTGTAAAAGCTGTTGGAATTAAGAATGTAACTATCAATGAACCGTTTTTTCAGGGACACTTTCCGGAATTCTCCATAATGCCGGGAGTACTGATTGTTGAGGCTTTAGCGCAGACCGCAGGTATCGCTGTGGCTGTACAGGAGGAAAACAAAGGAAAGCTGGGCGTTTTTGCAAGTATCGATAGTATCAAATTTAAACATCAGGTGCAGCCTGGAGATGTTCTAAGGCTGGAGGCCGAAATATTGATGGCAAAGCTGGGTGTAATCAAGGCAAGAGTCAAGGCAACAGTTGAAGGAAAAGTTGCAGCAGAAGGTGAAATAAAAATAGCCATGACCAAGGCTCAAATATAATTGATGTACGGCTGCAAAAACAAAACTATACGTCATTTTGTTAAATTAGTTAATCAGGCACTTCCATACTAAAATATCTCAATGTATTGCACACAAAAAGGTTTAAGAAATGTTTAATCCAAACTATTTCTTAAACCTTTTTTAACCATACTTCCACATTGTTTTTATTTGTATTCGCATACGATCAGATCAGCAGTCAAATTTATATAAATTAAATAGTATTTGCATATTTACCATCAATTTCATTTTTTAGCTAACATCTGTGCTCGCGTGCCAAAAGCTAAATAGCAAAATGACATTATAGGTCTAAAGTTGCGAACTCTATAACATTTATTTATTGGCCCGTATGTTGAGGAACATTTCTCCGCATCTGACAATGTCGCCTGCACCCATAGTCAGGATCAGATCACCGGATTGGGCGTTTTTGTCCAGATATTGCGCTATTTCGTGGAAATCGCCCATATAGGTTGCATTGCCGCCCTGTTCACGGATTTTATCGGCAAGCATGCTGGAGTGGATATCTCCCGGGTCCTTTTCACGGGCGGCATATATATCCGCTACTATAATATTATCAGCTTTTCCAAAGGACTGGGCGAATTTGTCGATAAATGCCTTGGTTCTTGTGTAGGTGTGAGGCTGAAAAACGCACCAGATCTTATTGTGATTTGTGTTTCCGGCAGCGTTTAGTGTAGCCTGAACTTCGGAGGGATGATGAGCGTAGTCGTCAATAACCTTAATTCCGTCCACCAGACCTTTTAACTCAAACCTCTTATGGCTGCCGCCGAATTTCATAAGGCCGGCAACTATACTCTCCATACTGCAGCCGCAAGTATGGCAGGCTGAAATTGCAGCCAATGCATTACTTACATTGTGTGGCCCCGGCACTGAAAGCGTGACAGTGCCGAGCTGCTCACCTTGCTTCAAAACTTCAAACGAGGCACAGCCCAGCTCATTGTAGGATATATTTCGAGCAGACCACATTGCTTCAGGATTTTTTAAACCATAAGTAATTATGTTACAGCTTTTATCGCTTATAACCGACAGGGTATTCTCATCATCGGCACATGCGATAATATAACCGTTTGAAGGCACCAACGAAATAAACTGTCTGAAGGTATCCTTAATATGTTCCAGGTCCCTGAAATAATCTACATGGTCAACTTCAACATTCAGGATTACTGCCATGAACGGGTAGAATTTCAGGAAGCTGCCGTAATATTCGCAGGCTTCGGTGATAAAGTATTGGGAAGCACCTATCCTTGTGTTTCCGCCTATACAGTCAAGTTCTCCGCCGATATGTGCGGTGGGATCGGTTCCGGCTTCCAGCATTATAGTTGTTATCATTGAAGTTGTTGTAGTTTTTCCGTGAGTACCCGAGATTGCAATACCAAAGGAATGTCTCTTCATAATTAGGCCAAGCAGCTCGGCACGGTCAATAACAGGGATATTTAACTGTCTTGCCCGCACCATTTCGGGATTGTCTTCCTTTACTGCGACTGTATAAACAACTAAATCAGGATTTGTTACATTATCCGAGTCATGACCAATAAATATTTGGGCACCCAGGCTTTCAAGCTTTTGTGTAGCTTTTGAGGATTTTATATCAGAGCCGGATACCCTGTAGCCCTGACTCAGAAGTATTTCTGCCAGGCCGCTCATGCTGGAGCCGCCTATGCCGATAAAATGTACGAATTTAATATTGCCGGAATCTAAAATATTTGAATTATTAATCAAAGAAAACACTCCTCTGTTTTATTATTCAAGTACCCTCGGTGTACTTGCCCGCCGATTTCGTATAGAACAAAGTGAAATAATCTATATTGCGAAACCGTGCTCAGCCGCCGGAGGCTATATCTTCAGTAAGATATTGACCCCCTTCACTGATACAGAATTGATATCTCACTTGCTTATAGAGTCGGAAGTTATCTCCACTGATGATATATATTATTAATTATTATTATAGAGAGTTCGCAGAAGCATAAAATAATTGCAAAATTGAATTCTCAAGACTTAAGGAATGGTTAAATAATAACTTCCCATTTTTCAAAGGGCTATTTCCCGAAAATACTACGTTATCGAAAAGTACTGCTTCGCAGTACTTCGTTGCAATAAAGAATTTATTGCGCCCGCCGCCTTGTCTTTTTGAAAACTATCTCCCTTGAAAAGCGTATTTTATTATCTAACTATTCCTAAAAATAATACCCTATTTTCATCCAAATGTAAAAGGAATAAAAAAAACCCGGGTAGGAAAAATATTTATATACAGAAATATTATATGGTCATTTGGATAAAATTATTTTAATTGATTATTTTACCCTCATAGAGGGTATTATGCCTTGTTATAATTTTTCCGAACAATAATAAGAATATGAGTTTTATTATTCACTATTTTATTGTATAATAATTATTAATGCTTATAACGCATCAGTTCAGATGAAAATTTTCGATTGTAGAAAAATTTTATTACCTCTGTGCGTTTCAACGAGGTGGGAGATATGTGTATACCGCCCGAAAACCGAAGCGATACCCTCCACCTGTAGAGATGGTGGACATTATTGCCTCGTTACAATGATGTGGGGAGATAACATGGATAAAATCCAACGAAATGAAAGACTTGCCGTAATAATGAAAACTTTGTGCGATCATCCGAATAAGGTATTTACTCTGGGATATTTTTCTGAAATGTTCGGTTCAGCCAAGTCTACTATCAGTGAAGACCTTGATTTTTTACAAAAAACTTTTGAAAAAAATGATTTGGGAAATATTTGCACAATCCCTGGCGCTTCAGGCGGAGTGAAATATGTTCCTTTCATGAGTGAAAGTGATATTCAAAAAACTCTCGAAGAACTGGCAAGGGAACTCTCCAATCCTGAAAGAGTTTTACCGGGCGGATACCTGTATATGCTGGACATTATATATAATCCGGAATGGGTTAATAAGATAGCCATGATGTTTGCCGGTAAGTTTTCACGTCTTGGTATGGATTGCGTTATTACAGTGGAAACCAAAGGTATTCCCCTTGCATTCGCAACAGCCCAGTATCTGGACGTACCTCTTGTAATTGTACGACATTACAATGAAGCAACCGACGGAGCATCTGTCAATATCAATTATGTTTCAGCTTCGGCAAAAAAAATACAGACAATGGTTCTCCCCATGAAGTCATTAAAAAGAAATTCAAAACTTTTATTTATTGATGACTTTATGAAGGGCGGAGGAACTTCAAGAGGTATTATCGAAATGGCAAACCAGTTTGACAGCGAGGTAGTCGGTATTGGAGTTTTAGTGGAAACAAATACTCCCAATAAGAAGTTAATTAATAATTATTATTCACTTTTAACCTTAAATACCAGTCTTGAGCTTCAGAATAATACAAATATTGACATTAAACCAAACATTTAGCAGCACCTTTTCTAGCTTTTTGTAAAATAAACTAATAAAATGTAAAAAAAGCAATAAAAAAAGAAGGAAGATTTACCTAAATGGCGAATATCTATATTAACTTAAAATATTTCTTGGAGGGTTCGTCATTATGGAAATTACAGATATCAGGATTAGGAAAATCGATACTGAAGGAAAAATGAAGGCAGTGGTTTCTGTAACCTTTGACAACGAATTCGTTGTTCATGATATTAAAATTATCGAAAGTCAAAATGGTTTGTTTATTGCAATGCCAAGTAGAAAAACACCGGATGGTGAATTCCGGGATATAGCTCATCCTATTAATGCGACAGCCAGAGAGAAACTTCAGAGCGCTATTTTAGCTAGTTTCGAGAGTTCACTGCAGGAATAATCCAAGAAAAATAAAAGGATACTTTATAATGAGTATCTTTTTTTATTGCTTATTATATTTATAAAAATTATGTACAAGATAAATAAATAATATAAAAATGATTTTGTTATTGTTAATGGTTGAAATTATTCAATAAAAATGAGAGAATATAACGAGGCAATAGATGTCTCCCACCGCTACAGGTGGCGGGTACCTTTTCGGATTTCAGGCAGCTTTGCCTCGTTGAAACGCACAAAGGTTATAAAATTTTTGTATAGTGGAAAAATTTTATCTGAACCCATGCGTTATAACCTGTAAAATACAGTGGGGGCTTTAATAATGAAAAGAATTTTGGGATTAATTATTTCCGACAATAATAATGGTGCTTTTAAATCCAAAAGCATGAAGGAAAGCCATAATATATTGGGACAAAGTGTTCAGCAATGGTCAGGAGCAGGTCTGACGGGTATTACGGAAGACATACAATTTATTACCTTTGAGGAAATGGATAAGTGTAAACAGTTTATCAGTACGGCGGATCAGGTTATAATTAATTGGGCTGATCAACCTCTGGTACAGGCTGAAACATTCCGGGACCTTCTTAACACACATATCAGGAAAGGCAATAAAGCCACAGCAATATTTGCGGACTATCCACTCAATTCTGTAAGTGAAGCTGCAATGTATACCTTCAACAGTATTGAATTATTAAACAAACTAAAAGAGCTTAATGTTCTCAACCTTTCCAGGGACGTTTTAAAACAGATTTTTCTATCTTTAAACAATACCAGCAAAATTTTAACAGAGCATCATAGACAATTCTTGGTTGTAACTGATAGAGCAGTACTGGCAGAAGTCACTTCTGAGATAAAAGCAAGAATCCACAGACAAATAATGCTTTCAGGTGTAACAATTGTAGATCCTTCATCAACTTATATAGATGTAAATGTTGATATCGGAGAAGATACTACAATATTGCCTAATACTATACTGGAAGGGAATACAGCTATTGGCGAGGACTGCATCATAGGCCCTAATTCAAGAATTTCAAACTGTAAAATCGGAAATAATGCTGAGGTGGCCAATTCAGTAGCAATAGACAGCTCTATTGGAGATGAGACACATGTCGGTCCTTTTGCCTACTTAAGACCTGGAAGTATGATAGGCAGCAAGGTTAAAATCGGCGATTTTGTAGAAATAAAGAAATCAGTTATAGGTGACAAAACGAAAATTTCGCATCTTACCTATGTTGGAGATGCTGAAGTGGGAACCAATGTTAACATTGGCTGTGGAGTAGTTTTTGTTAACTATGACGGGAAACATAAGAATAAAACAATAGTTGGAGACAATTCCTTTATTGGGTGCAATACAAACCTGGTATCACCTGTAGTTGTTCACAAAGATACTTATATAGCAGCAGGATCTACTATTACTGAGGAAGTACCTGAGAATTCACTTGCAATTGCGAGAGAACGTCAGGTTAATAAAGAAGACTGGGTAATAAAAAAAGATATGAAGCGCAAATAAAAAGGTATGATTAGATAATATCCTTCTGAAAAGCGGAAAGTTACTGTTCAAACATACCTAATTATAAACAAGAGTGATAAAAAGGAGAGTTGAAATGAATTTGCATGGGAAGGACATAAAGATATTTACAGGTAACTCCAACAGGCAGCTGGTAAACGAAATTGCCGAAAAGATAGGAATACCTGTAGGTGTTGCAAGTGTTGGATGTTTTAGTGATGGGGAAACCGCAGTAAACGTCGGTGAAGTTGTCAGGGGATCGGACGTATTTATTATTCAATCTACCTGTCAGCCTGTAAATGATAACCTGATGGAACTTCTGGTCATGATTGATGCAATAAAGAGAGCATCGGCCGGAAGAATTACTGCTGTAATACCCTATTTCGGTTATGCAAGGCAGGACAGAAAGGCTAGAGCCAGAGATCCAATTTCTGCTAAGTTGATTGCAAATCTTTTAACTATTGCCGGAGCCGACAGAATATTGACTATGGATTTACATGCTCCACAGATTCAGGGCTTCTTTGATATTCCTGTTGACCATTTGCTCGGGGTTCCGATATTGGCTGAATATTTCAAGGAAAAATTTGCCGGTCACGACGATGTAGTAGTAGTATCACCTGATGTAGGCAGTGTAACAAGATCAAGAAAGGTTGCAGAGAGACTGGATTGTCCTCTCGCCATAATAGATAAGCGCCGTCCAAAGGCCAATGTATCTGAGGTTATGAACATTATCGGTGATATAAGAAATAAAAAATGTATACTTGTTGATGACCTTATTGATACCGGCGGAACAATAGTAAATGGAGCAAATGCCTTAAAGGACGCAGGAGCAACGGAAGTATATGCCAGCTGTACACATGCGGTTTTATCCGGACCTGCCATACAGAGAATTCAGGATTCGGCCATTAAGGAACTTGTGGTTCTGAATACCATAACTCTTAAACCTGAGAAGAAAATAGATAAGATAACAGCCTTGTCTGTTGCCGGGGTTTTTGCAGAGGCAATAGAGAGAATATATGGAGACATTTCCATAAGTACTCTCTTTACTCAGATATAAGCATTATTAAATAAAAATTCCCCATTTTGAGCTGGCTATTTCCAGCCTTAAAGCGGAGTATTATTTAATTGTACCTAAAGAAAATATTTTACAAACTCGATATTTGTTTATAATATATATTATATTAGGGAATGACATTTATGGGGGCGGTTCTGGTTTAAGAACCGCCCTTTTAGACATGAATGCAGAAAGTAAACATAATTCAGAATTAATGCTATAAAAATTTTTGTACTGCCATATCAGCTGCATATATGTGGTACAGAAGCAGTGGTGCACAGATAGGAGGCAATGCTTTGGGAGAAATATTTCTAATTGCAGGGTTGGGCAATCCCGGCTCGAAATATGATAATACAAGACATAATGTAGGCTTTGATGCTATAGATTACCTTTCGGCAAAGTTAAACGTAAAACTATCCAGAATTGGTTTTAAGGGAGTTTATGGGGAAGGTGAAATTGACGGAACCAGGACAATACTTTTGAAACCTCAGACATTTATGAATCTGAGCGGGGAAAGTATAAGAGAAATAGTTGCATGGTACAAGATCCCTGTGGAAAAGGTATTGGTCATTTATGATGACATTGACCTGGAACCGGGTAAAATAAGAGTAAGGCCTAAGGGCAGTTCAGGAACTCATAATGGTATGAAGTCTATAATTTATCAGCTCCAATCGGATGGTTTTCCAAGAATAAGAATAGGTATTGGCCGTGCTCCTGAAAAATGGGACTTGGCTGACTACGTGTTGAGTAAATTTTCAAAAGAAGACAGGGAAGTTATCAACGGCAGCATAGAAAAGGCTGTAGATGCTGCAGTAACCATAGTAGGCAAAGGTGTGGAAAAGGCAATGAACAGCTTTAACAAGCAGTGAACGAAATAAATAATGTTGTAATCAGAATAAATTTGTATAATCAGCATTAATTTATCTATACAGCTTTAATATGAAACAA